>NZ_CDROCK010000076.1:0-20689 GCF_977020205.1 Pseudomonas sp. AIG
AGCGAGGGAACACTGAGCCTCAGCGAAGTGCCGTACGCCGGGGCAAAGCCTTTTGGGTTACCTTTTCGGCGTTTGGAAAAGGTGACTCGCTGTAAGAGCGAAACCGCCAGCGGCCGCACCCGAAAAAACGGATATGCCCCCAAACCCAAAACCCCAAAACCCCAAAACCCCAAAACCCCAAAACGCACATACAAAAACGCCCGGCATAAACCGGGCGTTCTGTATTGACTTGATTAACGAGCGCGGTAAGTAATGCGCCCTTTGCTCAAGTCATAGGGCGTCAGCTCGACGCGCACTTTGTCACCGGTAAGAATACGAATGTAGTTCTTGCGCATCTTGCCGGAAATATGCGCGGTTACGACGTGCCCATTTTCCAACTCCACACGAAACATGGTGTTGGGCAGGGTGTCGACGACAGTGCCTTCCATTTCGAAGCTGTCTTCTTTCGACATGCAGTAAAGCCCTCGGTATCCAATGAATGGCCCGGTGCAACTGCGCCAGGCAAAAGCGGCGTGCATTGTGCCCGAAAAATGGGGTTTACGCCAAGGGGTTTACGGCTTGGGTTTAGTTGAGGATGACCCAGCGCTGATTAATCAGCAATTCGATAGGGCGATATTGGGTCTTGTAGTTCATCTTTTTGCAGTTCTTGATCCAATATCCGAGGTACACAGCCTCAAGCCCTAGGCGCTGTGCCTCGGCGATTTGCCAGAGGATGGCAAATCGGCCAAGGCTGCGGCGCTCTTCGGCCGGTTCGTAGAAGGTGTAGACGGCGGACAAACCGTTCGGCAGCAAATCGGTCACCGCCACAGCGAGCAACCGTCCGTCGAGTCGGAACTCGTAAAAGCGCGAGAAGGGCAGATCGCGTACCAGGAAAGTCGAGAATTGATCACGGCTCGGCGGGTACATGTCGCCGTCGGCGTGGCGTTGTTCGATGTAGCGCTGGTACAGATCGAAGTATTCTTCGCTGAACTGGGGCTTGGTCGGGCGTACCTGCAAATCGGTATTGCGCTTGAAAATCCGCTTCTGCTGACGATTGGGCATGAACTGCGCCACCGGAATGCGCGCAGGCACGCACGCATTGCAATTTTGGCAATGCGGCCGGTACAGATGATCGCCACTGCGGCGAAAGCCCATTTCCGACAGGTCTGCGTAGACATGCACATCCATGGGCTGGCTCGGATCGAGAAACAGGGTCGTGGCCTGCTCCTCGGGCAGATAACTGCAAGAGTGAGGCTGAGTGGCATAGAACTTCAAACGCGCCAACTCGGTCATGATCAACCCTCGGGATAAGCTGGTGAATTAAGTGTAAGCCACGCGCGCAAAAGTCGCTCAGCAAACCCAGGTGGCACGATTGGGTTGATCCAGGTGATTTGCCAGATAGTCGGCGAATTGCTGACGAGGAATCGCCCGCGCGCCGAGGCTGTGCAGATGATCGGTCGGCATCTGGCAATCGATCAGCACGAAACCCGAGTCTTTCAGATGGCGCACCAGCGTGGCAAAGCCGAATTTCGAGGCATTGTCGGCGCGGCTGAACATTGATTCGCCGAAAAACAGTTGGCCCATCGCCAGGCCGTACAGGCCGCCGACCAGTTCACCTTGATCCCAGACCTCCACCGAATGCGCGAAACCGCGACGATGCAGCTCAACGTAGGCGTCCTGCATGGCTTCGGTGATCCAGGTGCCGTCGGCGTAATCCCGTGGTGCGGCGCAGGCGCGGATCACGGCGTCGAAGTCCTGGTCGAAGGTTACTTGGTAGCGTTCCTGGCGCAGCAATTTGCCGAGGCTGCGCGAGACATGCAGTTCGTCGGGAAACAACACCGTGCGCGGATCCGGCGACCACCAGAGAATCGGCTGACCCTCGGAAAACCACGGAAAGCAGCCATGGCGATACGCCTGAATCAGCCGATCGGCCGACAGATCGCCACCGGCGGCGAGCAATCCGTTGGGGTCGCGCATGGCCTTTTCCAGCGGCGGAAAAGTCAGGGAATTACGTTGTAACCAAGTCAGCATGGCATCCAGGCTTGCAGAAGGGGAGGGCGGTGCGGGCTGTTCAGCCCGCGATAAAGTGTGCCGTTAAATGACAGGAATGTCGTCCAGATACTTCTCGGCATCGAGCGCGGCCATGCAACCGGCCCCGGCTGACGTCACGGCCTGACGGTAAACATGGTCGGCCACGTCGCCAGCGGCAAACACCCCGGGAATCTCGGTGGAAGTGGCATCACCGTCGCTGCCACCCTTGACCTGCAAATAACCGTCGCGCATCGACAACTGGCCTTGAAACAGGTCGGTATTGGGTTTGTGGCCAATGGCGATGAACACGCCGGCCAATGGCAGTTCGCGGGTTTCGCCGGTATGGCTGTCACGCAATCGCGCGCCGGTGACGCCGCTGGCATCGCCGAGCACTTCGTCGAGGTTCTGGTTCCAGTGCAGGCGCACGTTGCCGTTGGCGGCTTTCTCGAACAGTTTGTCCTGGAGGATTTTCTCCGAGCGCAATTTGTCGCGACGGTGGATCAAGTGCACTTCTTTGGCGATGTTCGACAGGTACAGCGCTTCCTCGACGGCGGTATTGCCACCGCCGACCACGGCGACAACTTGATTGCGGTAAAAGAAGCCGTCACAGGTCGCACAGGCGGAAACACCTTTGCCGGCGAAGGCTTCTTCCGAGGGCAGGCCCAGATATTGCGCTGAGGCGCCGGTGGCAATGATCAGTGCGTCGCAGGAGTAAGTGCCGCTGTCACCAATAAGCTCGAACGGGCGCTGCTGCAACTTGGCGGTGTGGATGTGGTCGTAAACGATCTCTGTGGCAAAGCGTTCGGCGTGTTTCTGCATGCGCTCCATCAGGACCGGGCCGGTGAGGCCTTCGACGTCGCCGGGCCAGTTGTCGACTTCAACGGTGGTGGTGAGCTGGCCACCGGCCTGCAGGCCGGTGATGACCACAGGTTTGAGGTTGGCGCGGGCGGCATACACGGCAGCGCTGTAGCCGGCTGGACCGGAGCCGAGAATGATCAGGCGTGAATGCTTCGCTACGTTCATCAAATACACCTCATAAGCCTTTGTCACAAAAGGTAATGCGTGCTCAAATTGAGTCGCGGGTTTTGTGTGCTTGACTATGCTCAGTCCTGGGTTTTGAAGCATGGCATCAGACGCACAAACCCGTACAATGCCGGGCTGTTACAGAATATTCGCGGTGCGCTGTGTTTATAAAAAGCGCGACGCAGTGTTAAAAGTAGTCTCAGTTGCGCTTGTTCACTTTTTTACCTGCCTGGATTGGGCAGTTTTTTATCGTCATTCAATAGATGGACGCGCCTCGGGCGCAGGAAAAGAAGCGTTTTGAAGAAATCCACCGAAGCACCAAAAACAGTCGTTCCGCTCTGGCGCCAACAGTTGCACTACCGGCTCAAGGAAGGTGCATTGATCGCCATTGGCGCCTTGTGCCTGTTCCTGATGATGGCTTTGCTGACTTACGGCAAAGACGATCCGGGCTGGAGCCACAACAGCAAGATCGACGACGTACAGAATTTCGGCGGCCCGGCGGGCTCCTACAGCGCCGACATCCTGTTCATGGTGCTGGGTTACTTCGCCTATATCTTCCCGTTGCTGCTGGCGATCAAGGCCTACCAGATCTTCCGCCAGCGCCACGAGCCATGGCAGTGGAGCGGCTGGCTGTTTTCCTGGCGCCTGATCGGTCTGGTGTTTCTGGTGCTGTCCGGCGCCGCGCTGGCGCATCTGCACTTTCACGCGGCTTCGGGTCTGCCGGCGGGTGCTGGTGGCGCCCTGGGCGAAAGCCTCGGCAATCTGGCGAAGAACGCGCTGAACATCCAGGGCAGCACGCTGTTGTTCATCGCGCTGTTCCTGTTCGGTCTGACGGTGTTTACCGACCTGTCGTGGTTCAAGGTGATGGACATCACCGGCAAGATCACCCTCGACCTGTTCGAGCTTTTCCAGGGCGCGCTCAATCGCTGGTGGTCGGCGCGTACCGAGCGCAGGCAACTGGTCGCGCAACTGCGTGAAGTCGACGATCGTGTGCATGACGTGGTCGCGCCGACGGTGACCGACAAACGTGAACAGGCCAAAGTCAAAGAGCGCCTGATCGAACGTGAGCAAGCCCTGAGCAAGCACATGTCCGATCGCGAGAAACAAGTTCCGCCGGTCATCGCTCCGGCTCCAGCCAAAGCGCCCGAGCCAAGCAAGCGCGTGCAGAAAGAGAAGCAGGTGCCGTTGTTCGTCGACAGCGCCGTGGAAGGCACCTTGCCACCGATCTCGATTCTTGATCCTGCGGAAAAGAAACAACTCAATTACTCACCGGAATCCCTGGCGGCAGTCGGCCACTTGCTGGAGATCAAGCTCAAAGAGTTCGGTGTCGAGGTCACGGTGGATTCGATCCACCCAGGCCCGGTGATTACCCGTTACGAAATCCAGCCTGCCGCCGGGGTAAAAGTCAGCCGTATTGCCAACCTGGCGAAAGACCTTGCACGTTCGCTGGCCGTGACCAGCGTGCGGGTGGTCGAGGTGATTCCGGGCAAGACCACGGTCGGTATCGAGATTCCCAACGAAGACCGGCAGATCGTGCGTTTCTCCGAAGTGCTGTCGACGCCCGAGTACGACAACTTCAAATCGCCGGTCACCCTGGCACTCGGTCACGACATCGGCGGTAAGCCGGTGATCACCGATCTGGCGAAGATGCCGCACTTGCTGGTGGCCGGTACCACCGGTTCCGGTAAATCGGTGGGCGTGAACGCGATGATTCTGTCGATCCTGTTCAAATCCGGCCCGGAAGACGCCAAGCTGATCATGATCGACCCGAAAATGCTGGAACTGTCGATCTACGAAGGTATTCCGCATTTGCTCTGCCCGGTTGTGACCGACATGAAGGACGCTGCCAACGCCCTGCGCTGGAGCGTTGCCGAGATGGAGCGCCGCTACAAGCTGATGGCGAAAATGGGCGTGCGAAATCTGTCTGGCTTCAACGCCAAGGTCAAGGAAGCCCAGGACGCCGGCGAGCCGTTGAGCGATCCGCTGTACAAGCGCGAGAGCATCCACGACGAAGCGCCGTTGCTGCAGAAGCTGCCAACGATCGTCGTGGTGGTCGACGAATTCGCCGACATGATGATGATCGTCGGCAAGAAGGTTGAAGAACTGATCGCCCGTATTGCCCAGAAGGCGCGTGCGGCGGGTATTCACTTGATCCTTGCGACCCAGCGGCCGTCGGTGGACGTGATCACCGGTCTGATCAAGGCCAACATTCCAACGCGTATGGCGTTCCAGGTGTCGAGCAAGATCGACTCCCGTACCATCATCGATCAGGGCGGCGCCGAACAACTGCTCGGCCACGGTGACATGCTCTACATGCCGCCGGGCACCAGCCTGCCGATCCGGGTTCACGGTGCGTTCGTATCCGACGATGAAGTTCACCGTGTGGTTGAGGCGTGGAAACTGCGCGGCGCACCGGAATACAACGATGACATCCTCAACGGTGTCGAAGAAGCCGGCAGCGGTTTTGAAGGCAGCAGCGGTGGCGGTGACGGCGATGATCCGGAAGCCGACGCGCTGTATGACGAAGCTGTACAGTTTGTGCTGGAAAGCCGTCGTGCCTCGATTTCCGCGGTACAACGCAAGCTGAAAATCGGCTACAACCGCGCCGCACGGATGATCGAAGCCATGGAAATGGCCGGCGTCGTCACTTCGATGAACACCAACGGTTCCCGTGAAGTCCTGGCCCCGGGCCCGGTACGCGACTGATTGCAAACGCAAGAGGCGGGACAATGATGTGCCGCCGCTCTCCCAACGAGTATTCAAGAGGACTCCCATGCGTCTTATCCGCATGCTGCTGCCAGTACTGGCGCTGACCACTCTCACGGCCCACGCCGATGACAAGGACGTGGCGCGTCTGACCCAATTGCTGGAAACATCCAAGACCCTGAGTGCGAACTTCTCGCAGCTGACCCTCGACGGCAGCGGCACGCAGTTGCAGGAAACCACCGGCGACATGACCCTGCAGCGCCCGGGGCTGTTCTACTGGCACACCAACGCGCCGGCCGAACAGACCATGGTTTCCGACGGCAAAAAAGTCACTCTGTGGGACCCGGATCTGGAACAGGCGACCATCAAGAAGCTCGACGAGCGTCTGACCCAGACTCCGGCGCTGCTGTTGTCCGGTGACGTGTCGAAGATCAGCCAGAGTTTTGATATCAGCGCGAAAGAGGCGGGCGGTGTGATCGACTTCACCCTCAAGCCGAAAACCAAGGACACCCTGTTCGACAACCTGCGTTTGTCGTTCCGCAACGGTCTGCTTAACGATATGCAACTGATCGACAGCGTCGGCCAGCGCACCAATATCCTGTTTACCGGGGTCAAGGCCAACGAGCCGGTATCGCCGTCCAAGTTCAAGTTCGACATCCCCAAGGGTGCCGACGTGATCCAGGAATAAACACAAAACCTTGTAGGAGTGAGCCTGCTCGCGATTCGATTTGTCAGTCACATCTTCATCGTCTGACCCACCGCTATCGCGAGCAGGCTCACTCCTACAGGGTCAATGATCGGCAAAATAGAGGTTTCAACGCTACGTGATGGATCTGTTTCGCAGTGCACCGATTGCCCAGCCACTGGCCGCGCGTTTGCGTGCGACCAATCTGGATGAGTACGTCGGTCAGGAGCACGTGCTCGCTCGCGGCAAGCCTCTGCGTGAGGCGCTGGAGCAGGGTGCCCTGCATTCGATGATCTTCTGGGGCCCGCCGGGCGTGGGCAAAACCACCCTCGCACGGTTACTCGCGGAAGTCTCGGATGCACACTTCGAAACAGTCTCGGCGGTGCTCGCCGGGGTCAAGGAGATCCGTCAGGCCGTTGAAATCGCCAAGCAGCAGGCCGGCCAGTACGGCAAGCGCACGATTTTGTTTGTCGATGAAGTGCACCGCTTCAATAAATCCCAGCAGGACGCGTTCCTGCCGTACGTTGAAGACGGCACGCTGATCTTCATCGGCGCCACCACCGAAAACCCTTCGTTCGAACTCAACAACGCTCTGTTGTCGCGCGCCCGCGTCTACGTGCTGAAAAGCCTCGACGAAGCGGCGCTGCGCAAACTGGTGCACCGCGCACTTACCGAAGAGCGCGGGCTGGGCAAGCGCAATCTGACCCTCAGCGATGAAGGTTTCCAGATGCTGCTGTCCGCCGCCGATGGCGATGGCCGGCGTCTGCTTAATCTGCTGGAAAACGCCTCCGATCTGGCCGACGACAACAGCGAGATGGGCATTGATCTGCTGCAGAGTCTGCTCGGCGATACCCGTCGGCGCTTCGACAAGGGCGGCGAAGCGTTCTACGACCAGATTTCGGCGCTGCACAAATCCGTACGCGGTTCCAACCCCGACGGCGCGCTGTACTGGTTCGCGCGAATGATCGACGGCGGTTGCGATCCGCTGTATCTGGCCCGGCGCGTGGTGCGCATGGCCAGCGAAGACATTGGCAATGCCGACCCTCGCGCGCTGAGCCTGTGCCTCGCGGCGTGGGAAGTGCAGGAGCGTCTCGGCAGCCCGGAAGGCGAGTTGGCCGTGGCGCAGGCCATCACCTATCTGGCCTGCGCGCCGAAAAGTAACGCCGTGTACATGGGTTTCAAAACCGCCTTGCGCGCCGCTGCCGAAAACGGCTCGCTGGAAGTACCGCTGCACTTGCGCAACGCACCGACCAAACTGATGAAACAATTGGGTTACGGTGACGAATACCGCTACGCCCACGATGAGCCGGACGCTTACGCCGCCGGCGAAGACTATTTCCCGGAAGAACTTGAGCCGATCCCGTTCTACCAACCGGTGCCGCGCGGCCTGGAATTGAAGATCGGCGAGAAGCTCAACCACCTCGCTCAACTCGATCGTTTAAGCCCTCGGCAGCGGAGAAAATAGTGCTTCCATTGATTGTTGCGGTCTCCGTCGGCGGTGTCGCCGGCACTTTGTTGCGCTTTGCTACGGGCAATTGGATCAACGCCAATTGGCCGCGGCACTTCTATACCGCGACGCTGGCCGTTAATATCGTGGGCTGTCTGTTGATTGGCGTGTTGTACGGCCTGTTTTTGATACGCCCGGAAGTGCCGATCGAGGTGCGTGCCGGGTTGATGGTCGGCTTCCTCGGGGGGCTGACGACTTTTTCATCCTTTTCACTGGATACGGTGCGCCTGCTGGAAAGCGGGCAAGTGCCGCTAGCCCTGGGCTATGCGGCACTCAGCGTATTCGGCGGGCTGCTCGCGACGTGGGCTGGCCTGTCTTTGACCAAACTTTGATAACGAGAAACCGACATGCTCGATTCCAAACTGTTACGTAGCAACCTTCAGGACGTAGCGGACCGCCTGGCTTCCCGTGGCTTTGCCCTGGATACCGCGCGCATCGAAGCGCTGGAAGAACAGCGCAAGACCGTCCAGACCCGCACCGAAGCACTGCAGGCTGAGCGTAACGCGCGTTCCAAATCCATCGGTCAGGCCAAGCAGCGCGGCGAAGACATCGCGCCGTTGATGGCCGACGTCGAGCGCATGGCGGGCGAACTGAGTGCCGGTAAAGTCGAGCTGGACGCGATCCAGACCGAACTGGACTCGATCCTGCTCGGTATCCCCAACCTGCCGCACGAATCCGTGCCGGTCGGCAAAGACGAAGACGACAACGTTGAAGTGCGCCGCTGGGGCACGCCGACTGCATTCGATTTCGAAGTAAAAGACCACGTTGCCCTGGGCGAGAAGTTCGGCTGGCTGGATTTCGAAACCGCCGCCAAACTGTCCGGCGCCCGTTTCGCCCTGCTGCGCGGCCCGATCGCCCGTCTGCACCGCGCGCTGGCGCAGTTCATGATCAACCTGCACGTCAACGAGCACGGCTACGAAGAGGCGTACACGCCTTATCTGGTTCAGGCCCCGGCGCTGCAAGGCACCGGTCAACTGCCGAAGTTCGAAGAAGACCTGTTCAAGATCGCCCGTGAAGGCGAAGCCGATCTGTACCTGATCCCGACCGCTGAAGTGTCGCTGACCAACATCGTTGCCGGCGAAATCGTTGACTCGAAACTGCTGCCGATCAAGTTCGTCGCCCACACCCCGTGCTTCCGCAGTGAAGCCGGCGCGTCGGGTCGCGACACGCGCGGCATGATCCGTCAGCACCAGTTCGACAAAGTTGAAATGGTCCAGATCGTGGAGCCGTCGACGTCGATGGATGCGCTGGAAGGCCTGACCGCCAACGCTGAAAAAGTCCTGCAACTGCTCGGTTTGCCTTACCGCACCCTGGCGCTGTGCACCGGCGACATGGGCTTCAGCGCGGTCAAGACTTACGATCTGGAAGTGTGGATCCCGAGCCAGGACAAGTACCGCGAAATCTCCTCGTGCTCGAACTGCGGCGACTTCCAGGCCCGCCGCATGCAGGCGCGTTTCCGTAACCCGGAAACCGGCAAGCCTGAGCTGGTACACACCTTGAACGGCTCCGGTCTGGCTGTCGGCCGTACCCTGGTTGCCGTGCTGGAAAACTACCAGCAGGCCGACGGTTCGATCCGTGTGCCGGACGTGTTGAAGCCGTACATGGGTGGCCTTGAGGTCATCGGCTAAATGAAATATCTGCCGCTGTTTCACAACCTGCGCGGCAGTCGTGTGTTGGTCGTCGGTGGGGGGGAAATTGCCTTGCGCAAATCCCGCCTGCTGGCCGATGCCGGTGCGCTGCTGCGGGTGGTCGCACCTGAAATCGAAACGCAACTGCGTGAACTGGTTACAGCCTCCGGTGGCGAATGCCTGTTGCGCGGTTACGTCGAGGCGGATCTGGACGGTTGCGGGCTGATCATCGCCGCCACCGACGATGAGACGCTGAACGCACAAGTCTCCACCGATGCGCACAAGCGCTGCGTGCCGGTCAACGTGGTCGACGCGCCTGCCTTGTGCAGCGTGATCTTCCCGGCGATCGTCGATCGCTCACCGCTGATCATCGCTGTGTCCAGCGGCGGCGACGCGCCGGTGCTGGCGCGTTTGATCCGCGCCAAGATCGAAACCTGGATTCCCTCGACTTACGGTCAGTTGGCCGGACTCGCCGCGCGTTTCCGCAATCAGGTGAAAAGCCTGTTTCCGGATGTGCAGCAGCGTCGTGGCTTCTGGGAAGACGTGTTTCAGGGGCCGATTGCTGATCGCCAACTGGCCGGGCAGGGCGCTGAAGCCGAGCGTCTGCTGCAAGCCAAGATCGAAGGCGAAGCCATGGTCACCACCGGTGAAGTGTATTTGGTCGGGGCAGGGCCGGGCGATCCGGATTTGCTGACCTTCAAGGCGTTGCGTCTGATGCAGCAAGCCGATGTGGTGTTGTACGACCGCTTGGTCGCGCCAGCCATTCTTGAGCTGTGCCGTCGTGATGCCGAGCGGGTTTATGTCGGCAAACGTCGTTCTGATCACGCCGTGCCGCAGGATCAGATCAACCAGCAATTGGTCGATCTGGCCAAGGCTGGTAAACGTGTGGTGCGGTTGAAGGGCGGTGATCCGTTTATCTTCGGCCGAGGCGGCGAAGAGATCGAAGAACTGGCCGCTCATGGCATTCCGTTCCAGGTGGTGCCGGGTATTACGGCAGCCAGTGGTTGCGCGGCATATGCCGGGATTCCGCTGACGCATCGTGATTACGCGCAGTCGGTGCGCTTTGTCACCGGGCATTTGAAGGACGGTTCCACCGATCTGCCATGGGCCGACCTTGTCGCGCCCGCGCAGACGCTGGTGTTCTACATGGGCCTGGTGGGGTTGCCGGTCATTTGCGAACAACTGATCAAGCATGGTCGTTCGGCGGATACTCCGGCGGCGTTGATTCAGCAGGGCACCACGGTCAATCAGCGGGTCTTTACCGGCACGTTGGCTGATTTGCCGCGATTGGTGGCGGAGCATGAAGTGCATGCGCCGACATTGGTGATCGTTGGTGAAGTGGTGCAACTGCGCGAGAAACTGGCGTGGTTCGAAGGCGCTCAGGCGCAGGTCTAAAAGACCGAGTCGCCTCATTCGCGAGCAGGCTCGCTCCCACATTGGATCTGTGTCGTACACAAATCCCCTGTGGGAGCGAGCCTGCTCGCGAAGAGGTCTTCAAAAACAATATAAATCTCAGCCTCTGCGCCAAACCCCTTTGCCGCTCAACCGCGCCCGATCATGGGCCACTGTGAAATCCTGCGCCGGCCCCTTCGGCACAACCCCTGTCGGGTTGATCGTCTTGTGGCTGCCGTAGTAGTGATTCTTGATGTGCTGGAAATCCACCGTCTCGGCAATCCCCGGCAGCTGATACACCTCACGCAACCAGTTCGCCAGATTCGGGTAATCGGCAATCCGCCGCAGATTGCACTTGAAATGCCCGTGGTACACCGCGTCAAAACGAATCATCGTGGTGAACAGACGCACGTCCGCTTCAGTCAGGTATTCCCCGGTCAGATAACGGTTGGCGCCTAAAACGCGCTCCAGATGATCCAGTTCGGCAAACACCTCATCGAACGCTTCTTCATAAGCCTGTTGCGACGTCGCGAAGCCTGCGCGGTACACGCCGTTGTTCACGGCCGGGTAGATTCGCTCGTTCAGCGCATCAATCTCGCCGCGTAATGGTGCCGGGTAGAAATCCAGATCATTGCCGGTCAGATCATCAAACGCGCTGTTGAACATGCGGATGATTTCCGCTGATTCATTGCTGACGATGCGCTTGAGCTTCTTGTCCCACAGCACCGGCACGGTGACGCGGCCAGTGTAATCGGCCGTGTCGGCGGTATAGCGCTGATGCATGAATTCAAAGCCATCAAGCTTGTCGCCCGTCGAGCCAAGTGCTTTGTCGAAGGTCCAGCCGTTTTCCAGCATCAGCCAACTGACCACCGAAACGTCGATCAGATTTTCCAGGCCTTTGAGCTTGCGCAGGATCAGCGTGCGATGCGCCCACGGACAGGCGAGGGAAACGTAGAGGTGATAGCGCCCGGCTTCAGCGGCAAAACCGCCTTCGCCGCTGGGACCGGGTTCGCCGTTAGCGGTCACCCAGTTGCGGCGCTTGGCCTGTTCGCGCTGGAACGCGCCGTCCTTGCTGCTTTCGTACCACTTGTCCTGCCAGCGGCCATCAACGAGTAAACCCATGATCAAGACTCCGTAAACCCATAATCGTTGGAGTCGAGTTTATTCCGATGAGTTCGAACAAAAAGCGCAAAGATCGGGCGTGAATGATCGGTTAAATCGATTTGTTCCGCGCGGCCCAGTACTGCTCGGCAGTTGCGAAGGCTTGCTCACGGTTTTGACCGAGGCCGCGCAAGGCCAGGGCCATGGTCGCAATCAGGGCCATTTGCGGGTAACTGTCGACTACCTCGCCACGCCAGACGGCTTTCAGATGTTCAACGTCCAGGGTCGCCGGTTTGACGTGGCGCTGCGCCGACAATTGTGGCCATTCCTCGTCCCAGCTCTCGCCGCCGGTGGTGCCGTAGAGGTGGCTGTCGGCATCCGGGTTGATCTCGATTTCGCCACCGTCGCCCTTGACCACAATCGCCGTATCGCCGAGCAGGCCGCTGGCATCGCGATGCACTGCCTGATAGCCAGGATGGAAGATGCTTTGCAGGCCGCAACGCGCACCCAGCGGATTGAGAATCCGCGTCAGCGAATGAATCGGTGAGCGTAGGCCCAAGGTGTTGCGCAGGTCGATCATCTTCTGCAACTGCGGCGCCCAGTCCACCAGCGGCATGAAGGCCAGGCCGCCGTTGTCCAGCGCCGCGCCGACCTGCTGCCAGGTGCGGCACAACGGGATGTTCAATTCGCCGAGCAATTGCTCGCTGTACAGACGCCCGGCGGTGTGCGCGCCGCCGCCGTGCATGAAGATACGCGCGCCGTTCTGCGCCAGACACTTGGCCGCCAGCAGATACCACGGCAGATGGCGCTTCTTGCCAGCGTAAGTCGGCCAGTCCAGATCGACGTTCAGCGCCGGCGCCTGCAGGCGCTCGCGCAGGGCTTCGGTGAAGCCGGCCATTTCCTCGGCGCTTTCTTCCTTGTGCCGCAGCAACATCAGGAACGCGCCGAGCTGGGTGTCTTCAACCTTGTCGTCAAGGACCATGCCCATGGCTTCCCGGGCTTCCTCGCGCGTCAGGTCGCGGGCACCGCGTTTGCCCTTGCCAAGGATGCGCACGAACTGGGCGAACGGGTGCTCGGCAGGTGTTTCGAGGGTCAGTTCTGGAAAGTCGGTCATAAGCAATTCGTCGGTTTGGGCAGGCCCGCCAGTTTCGCGGCGAGTTTGGCGGGGGTGCCTTTGAACAGTCGGTTCAGGTGCAGGCTGTTGCCTTTGTCCGGGCCGAGTTTCAGCGCGGTGTACTTGATCAGCGGCCGCGTAGCCGGGGACAGCTGGAATTCTTCGTAGAAGCTGCGCAGCAGTTCGAGGATTTCCCAGTGCTCCGGCGTCAACTCGATCTCTTCGGCGGCGGCGAGGGCGCTGGCAACGTCGGCGGACCAGTCACTCAGGTCGACGAGAAAACCGTCCTTGTCCAGTTCGATGGCGCGGGTGCCGACGGTCATGGAAGTCATAGCCAGCTATTGACCTTGTCGTGATGGATCGACAGCTCGACGAAGGCCGGGTAATCGATGGCTTCGGCCCAGTCCGGGACCTGCACGGCGCGCGCTTGCGCGTCTTCGTTGAGGATGAACAATTTGATCTGGCGGCTTTGCAGCGCAGTGAACGGTGCGGTGCCGGGCTGCAACGCATAGACCGCATCGCCGGACAGCAGCATGGCATCAGCGCTGCCGATCAGGCGCAAGCAACTGGTCAGGCGATCGTCGCCAAACGGGGAATGAGACAACACATGCAAAGTCGACATCAGAGGGTGATCACCTGGTCGTAACGGTCAATAAGGGCGGTGATTTGCTCGGTAGCGAGCGGCTGTGCTTCGTCTAGCGAGAAGTTGCCGAGGCCACGAGTGCTGGCGCTCTCGGCGCAGTAGAACAACTCTTCAACGCCAAACATCGGCAGCGCTTGCAGGTTGGCGCTGAGGTCTTTCTGTTGCAGGGCCTTGGCGTTCTGTCCGGCGGCCAGTTGCAGCACGCCATCATCGAGAAACAGCAAACCGATCGGCAGATCGAAGGCGCCACCGGCCAGCACGATGTCCAGCGCTTCGCGAGCGCCGGGGCCAGACCACGGCGATTGGCGGCTGATGAGCAGCAGGGATTTGGCCATCTCACGCACCTCCGAAGCAGATCAAACGGTCAGCGTCTTGCACCGCGTCATGCAACTGACCGAGGCCGGACAATTCCCACGGCGCGCTGACCGAAATCGCTTCACGCTGGTAGCGCGTGGCTTCTTCAGCGTTCAGCACACCACGGCGCAGGGCGGCGGCGATGCACACCACGCCGTCCAGCTTTTGCTCGGTGATGAAGGCGCGCCATTGTTTGGGCAGGTCGAGTTCGTCCTGCGGGGTAACCACTGCATCCGCAGCGTTATAAACGCCGTCCTGATAGAAAAACAGTCGGACAATTTCATGCCCACCGGCCAGGGCGGCCTGCGCAAACAGCAGGGCGCGGCGCGAGGAGGGCGCATGGGCGGCGGAAAACAGCGCAATGGCGAACTTCATGACGGACTCGATCAGCAAAACTGCGGCCATGATAAAGCATTGCAGACCGCAAAGGATCGCAGCGCTTACAGGGAAGCACGATCTCTGTAGGAACTACGGCACGCTGCGATCTGTTGATCTTGATCTTTAAAAGCAAGATCAAAAGATCGCAGCCTCGTTTCACTCGACAGCTCCTACAGGAAATCCGGTGCGGTCGTTGATTAGCGAGGCATGTAGCCCAGTTGCCAGCGTCGTGGAATTCTCAGGGAGAGCAGCCCGATCATCGCGGCCAGCACACCGCTGACAAACATCGCCTTCAGTCCCAAATGATGTTCCAGCACCGCCCCCAGAATCGCGCCGATAAACATTCCGCTCCAAGGCACCAGTTGCACCCGCCAGCCACTGCGCCTTTCGCCAAGCATCCAGCGGCCCAATCCACGGCCGAACCGCGACAACGCGCCAGTCACGTAAGTCAGCCCGACCGGCAAGCCATTTACCTCTTCGACCGCCGCGTTGAGCATGCCCATCGCAATGATTGCCGCCATCAGCGCCGGCAGTTGTGTGTCGAATGGCCAGACCGCCGCCGCGCACAGCAGGGTGGCGATACACAGCAGCAGCGGTAGCGCTCGTCGTCCACCGAAACGTGCGACGACAACCCCCAAGGCATTCCCGACAATAAACGTTGCGACGAGGATCAACAGGCGCACAGTCAGACCGACATCGCCATCGCTGATCGCCACGGCGAGTCGGGTGGTGTTGCCGCTCATGAACGAGACGAAATCGCCGCTGGCCATAAAGCCAATGGCGTCGGTCATTCCGGCCAGCACCGAGAGGCTGGCCACCAACGCCAGACCCACTCGTCCGCGCCACTTTTGCGTGTGCAGATGGCCGGGGCTGGCGCGGTGACTCGAGGCGGATGGCAGCATGAGTAGCGGTGTCCTTTCGCGGCGGTTATGGTTCTATGCCATACAGATCGCAATATTCCAGCCAATCCATCCCGGCCATCTCCGCGACTTCACGATGCACTTCCAGGCGCTGCGCCTGATACTCCTCAGGCGAATCAGCGGTTAGTTGCAAGGTCAACTCCCAGGCGAACAGGCCGAGACTTTCCGCTTCGGCCTCAAACGCTTCATGCAGTCGCTCTTCACGATACTGCGCCTGCGTTTCGCCTTTGGCCTGGGCCAGTAACGGGTTGAGGTGGTCGAGGTTTTCGCGCAGTTCGGGACGCGCGTCGAGAAATATTTTCAGGGCATGTTCATGTCGCTGGTCGGTAGGCGCCATGGGGTTTCCTTGTGAGGCTGATGAGCTTAGGTTGCCGCAGCGGCCTGCGCGTGTCGCGCTATAAATGCAGTAAAGCAGAACGATTTCTGCTGCTGCGGTGATACAGTCCGCTTTTTTCTGATGAGCGAATGCAATGCGAATTCTGATGGTAGCGCTGGCGGCGACGCTGCTGGCCGGTTGCGCAGGCTCGGTGATGGACGATGCTCGCACCAAAGCCCCCTATAAAGTACTGACTTCGGAAAAAGCCGAGAAAGTCGTCGCCCAGTGTGTGCAGTTCGGCTGGCAGGACGAAGCGGTGTTCGGCGTGGACGCTGCAGCGTATCTGGAGCCGCGCAAGCCAGGCGGTACGACGGTGTATACCCGTTCGGCGGAGTCGTTTGTCGATGTGATCACTGAAGCTTCCGGCACGACGCTGAATTACTACGCGCAGAAGGACGACTTTGTCGCCAAGCGCCGGTTGGCGGCGTTGGCGACCTGCCTGTAGGGCCAATGGTCGCGGTGAGGTTCAAGCCGCCTTCGCGAGCAAGCTCGCTCCCACATCGATTCTTTGTCGGTCATTAATCCAGTGTGGGAGCGAGCCTGCTCGCGAAGGGGTCGGTACATTCAACCTACAAGTCGCTTCTGGAAAAAATGTCGTTTGTGCCCCGGCGGATAATCGACGATTTCCCCGAACTGGCTATAGCCCAGCTTCTTGTAGAACTCCGGCGCCTGAAAGTCGAACGTGTCGAGCCATGCGCCGATGCAGCCTTTCTCCCGCGCGAGCTCTTCGGCCATGTGCATCAGCTTCGAGCCAATTCCCTGGCCCCGGCCTGCTTCAGGCACTGACAGCAAATCGATGAACAACCACTGACAGACCAGTCGGCCATAAAGTCCGCCCAGAATCTTGTCGTGATCATCGCGCACCAGCAGGGTGAGCGGCTCTGATACCGCGATCCCGGCCTTGGCCACGTTATAGGCATGCAGGGGCGCCAAAATGGCTTGGCGTTCTTCTTCTGTGGAATGTTGCGACAGCTCGATGCGCAAATTCATGCGTGACTTCCTTGTAGTTTGAACCCGCAGCCTATCCTGCCCGGCACCTGTCTTCCAAGCCCTGCCTCAACCCGGTGGAACTGCCGCTCTTGCGTCGGGGTCTAGCCTTTACAGCGTCACTCCAGCACGCGGTTGATGAGGATCCCCCATGAATATTTTCGAAGCCCTTCGCGAAAGCCATGACCGCCAGCGTACTTACGCCAAAAGCCTGATCGAAACCAGCGGTGACACCCCGGAGCGGGTTGAGGCTTATAAGTTGTTGAAAGCCGAATTGCAGGCCCACGAAACGGCCGAAGAGCGTCATTTCTACATTCCGTTGATGGAATACGACAACGGTGTCGATCTCAGCCGCCACGCCATTTCCGAACACCATGAAATGGACGAGATGATGGAAGAACTCGACGAGACCGAGATGTCCAGCCCGGCCTGGCTGGCCACCGCTAAAAAGCTCTCTGACAAAGTTCACCATCACCTGAAGGAAGAAGAACAGAAGTTCTTCCAGATGGCTGGCAAATTGCTCAGCGAAAAACAGAAAGAACAACTCGCCGGGCAGTACGAAAAGGAGTTCAACGCACAGCTGCCGTGAGTACTGAATGGCAGTGTTTGCAGCATTGGCGTGTAATCTTTTGGCGTCATCTCAGGTGGGCGTTGTCGCAAAAGACTGTATATCCATCCAGTATTTGCGGTGTTTTTACAGTTCTAGGCTGCTGACTGCGACAAAACCGCCGATGGACAAAAAATCCGTCTCCGTTAGCTTGAAGGCCTCTCCTCGGAAAGGAGAGTTCTTAAATCAACGGAGTGAAAAACATGAATCAACCACAAGCACAAACCCAACTGCGACACGGTCGTGTGATTTCCCCTGCAAGCCGCGGTGCGGTAGCGATCGAGCAAGGATTGCTCGGTGCCTGGCAGGTCAACGAAATGGAAGGCGGGAAGAATTTCCCGGCGCTGGCGGCGGGGCCATTTCCGGCGCCTTACCAGAGTGATTCGGACAGCGTCACGCCACCGGCCGACGGCTACATTCTTAGCGGTGGCAAGAGCGATGCCCGCGATTGCGTGAACTTCACCAATGACGAAATGAGCAAAAAACTCGCTCGTCCGTTCACCTGGCCGCTGCTCAATGTCACCCCGGGGCAGACCCTCGAAATCAAATGGGAATACACCGCGCCGCACACCACTCGCGGCTACCGCTGGCTGATCACCAAGGATGGCTGGGACCCGAAACAGCGTATTACCCGTGCGCAACTGGAAGCCCAACCGTTCTTCGAGGACTTCTACACTCAGGTGCCTTATTACAGCTACCCGAATGAGTTGAAGGCCAAGGTCAATCACGCGGTGAAACTGCCGACCAACAAGTCGGGCCATCATGTGATCGTACTGATGTGGATCGTCGCCAATACCGGCAACGCCTTCTATCAGGCTTTCGACGTCGACTTCAAATAACGGCGCTGCGTCGCCAAACCCACACGTTCTGAAGGATTAGAACATGTCAAAAATCGATTTCTCTTTAGTGCAAAACGCGGCGAGCGATGCCGCCTCGCTGATGCCGAGCATTGCCGGTAAAAAGATCCTCATGGGCTTCTGGCACAACTGGCCGGCGGGGCCGAGCGATGGTTATCGCCAGGGTCGCTTTGCCAGCCTCTCGCTGGAGGAGGTGCCCAAGGAATACAACGTCGTCGCGGTCGCTTTTATGAAGGGCAGCGGGATTCCGACCTTCAAGCCGTTCAACGTGTCCGATGCCGAGTTTCGCCGCCAGGTCGGTGTGCTCAACAGCCAGGGTCGGGCCGTGCTGATTTCACTCGGTGGCGCCGACGCGCACATCGAGTTGCGCAGCGGTCAGGAACAACCGCTGGCCAATGAAATCATCCGTCTGGTGGAAACCTACGGCTTCGACGGACTGGACATCGATCTTGAACAGAGCGCGATTGATTTCGCTGCCAACAAGACGGTTCTGCCAGCGGCATTGAAACTGGTCAAGGATCACTACGCAGGCCAGGGCAAGCACTTCATCATCAGCATGGCCCCGGAGTTTCCATACCTGACCAGCACCGGCAAATACGTGAGCTACCTGCAGGCACTGGACGGCTACTACGACTTTGTCGCCCCACAGTTCTACAACCAGGGCGGTGACGGTGTCTGGGTGCCGGAAGCCAACAACGGCGCAGGTGCGTGGATTGCGCAGAACAACGATGCGCTGAAGGAGGATTTCCTCTACTACCTGACCGAAAGCCTGGTGACCGGTACTCGCGGCTTCACGCGGATCCCGGCAGACAAGTTCGTCATCGGCCTGCCGGCCAACAACGATGCGGCGGCCACCGGTTATGTGATCGACAAAACCGTGGTCGGGAATGTCCTCAAGCGTCTGGCGATCAAGGGGATACCGATCAAAGGCCTGATGACCTGGTCGGTGAATTGGGACAACGGCACCAGCAAGGATGGCGTGCCGTACAACTGGGAATTCAGCCGGCGTTATGGGCCGTTGATTCAGGGCGTTCGTCCCGTTGGGCAGGATGTCGATGACATGCAATCGCTCATCGCTCGTTAGTTGCAAATAAAGAAGCCCGGTAGCGCTGCCGGGCTTCTTTAGTGGTTTGGAATGCGTGTGGGTATGTTTTTATTCGGTTTTAACCAGGACATAAAGATTGTCCTTGTTCGACATTTTTTCGATTCTGTTTAACGAGATAAACTCTTTGAATTCTTTTTCGAGTGTTTTCTTGTCGCAGTATTTTTCATATATAAGCGGCCTGTCCGAAGCGTAAATGTAAAGGCGCCATACGTCAAAGCCGTCGATTCTGCTGTTCGAGCCGTAATCGAAGTCCACTGATTCTGATGGGAAATGAATGGCGCACCCTACGCCGTGCAGCTCATATTGAATTTCATCAGTTATTTCACCGCAGCGTTCGATTTGCTTGCTCCGCCAGAGTCTTAAAATATTCCGAGTGCCAAATTTTTTTTGTAGTAATTCTGTTCCACTTTCAACTTTTGAAAGGAAGTCAGTTATTAGGTCCTCAAGATTTTTATCGGCTGTTTTCATCTTCTTCTGTGATGCTCCAATCGGTCGTGTCCGACATTGTCAGCTGATTCAATGACTTCTTCGATCGTATTAAGTTGTCCTTTGTGCTCTCTGATGTTCGTGATCAAATTTATAGTTATTGGCGTTGCTGTTTGTTTTGCAGCTGCTGCACGGTGATGTCCATCTAGAATATAGAAGGTGCCCTGATGTTCTGCTACGTCTATGGGATAGCTGATATCGTAGCCATCTGCTCGCATCTGATCTCTTATTTTTTCGACGCGTTTAGTTGAATTTTTTCCCATAATTGCATGCGTTCGCTTCACTGAATGTGGGTCAACGCCATGAATCAAGTCCGGTAATTGTGGATCACCCTCATCACCCTTAGCCCCACCAACCCCACCCGGCACCTCACACCCAGGCTTATTCGGCGGCGGGCAGTTGGAGTTCAACCCCAACGGATCCACCCCGTCGGATTCGGCACGTACTGGTACTGATTCAAACCACCGGCCAACTTGATCGGATCCGGCGTCAAATACCGTCCCAACCTCGGGTCGTAGTACCGATGTCGGTTGTAATGCAGGCCGCTTTCGCCGTCGAAGTACTGTCCCTGAAAGCGCAGCGGCTGGTTCAGGTAGTCGTCGCCGGCCAGGGTCAGTGCGGCGACTTTGCCGTAGGCGTCGTATTGCGCTGACCAGACGATGTCGCCGCTGTAGTCGGTGAGTTCTTGCGGGGTGCCGAGGTGGTCGAGTTGGTAGTAGAACGGGCAGGCCTTTTTCGGGCCTTTGCCGTCGAGCAGCGCGAGCGGGCGGAAGGTGCCGGGTTCGTAGACGTAGCTGCGGTATTCGCTTT
>NZ_CDROCK010000077.1:0-19845 GCF_977020205.1 Pseudomonas sp. AIG
TCCGAAACCCCAATTGCGAAAGCAGTTGGGGTTTTGTTTTGCCCGCAGGAAAGTTCTTACAGCATTCACGGACGCCGTCCGGCTGTCACAACCTGCCGACAATGCTAAGGTTCTGCCCTGGCTTTTGTACTTTTCCAAGGAAACCTTTATGCCGGACGCTCAGTCCCTCAACGCTGCATTCATGGTGGTTCAGAGCAACAGCCTGGACGAACTGCGCAGCCTTGTGATCAGCATCATGCGGCGTTATCCACTGGCGCCCCTGGAAAACGAAATAGCGCTGGTACAGAGCAACGGTATTGCCCAATGGCTCAAACTGGCCTTGGCCGAAGACCCTGAGGAAGACGACCTTGGCGGTTGCGGTATTGCCGCAGCGATTGATGTGCAACTGCCGGGCAGTTTCATGTGGCAGCTGTACCGCATGGTACTGGGCCGAGATGAGATTCCTCCCAAATCCCTGCTCGATAAAGCCCCGCTGACCTGGCGTCTGATGCGCCTGCTCCCCCAGGTCATTGATCGCCCGCATTTCGAGCCGTTGCAACGTTTCCTTACCCATGACACCGACCTGCGCAAGCGTTATCAATTGTCCGAACGCTTGGCGGATCTGTTCGACCAATATCAGGTGTACCGGGCCGACTGGCTGGAGGACTGGGCCGAAGGTCGACATCAGTTGCGCAGCGTCAGGGGAGAAGTAAAACCACTGCCCCCGACCAGTTGCTGGCAGGCAGAGCTGTGGCGTGCGCTGCTGGATGACGTGGGGGAACAGGGTATGGCACAGAGTCGTGCCGGCGTTCACCAACGGTTTATCGAGCGCATCAACAATCTTGCCGATGCGCCTGCCGGATTGCCTTCGCGGGTAATCGTTTTCGGTATTTCTTCGCTGCCAGCCCAGGTGCTTGAAGCACTGGCTGGCCTTGCGCGTTTCAGTCAGGTCCTCCTGTGTGTTCACAACCCGTGCCGCCACCACTGGGCCGATATTGTCGCCGACAAGGATCTGCTGCGGCATCAATACAAGCGGCAATCGCGCAAGACTGGAATGCCCGCAGTGCTGGACCCTGATGCACTGCATCAACACGCCCATCCGCTTTTGGCTGCATGGGGCAAACAAGGCCGCGACTACATCAACCTGCTCGACAGTTACGATGATCCCAATAGCTATCGGGCGGCTTTTCGCGATGGTCGCATAGATCTTTTCAGCGACACGCAGCCGCGCAACCTGCTCAATCAACTTCAGGACGATATCCTGGAGTTGCGCCCACTCAACGAGACTCGCGAACATTGGCCTGCTGTCGATCTGGCACAGGACGAGTCGATCCGTTTTCATATTGCCCACAGCGCTCAACGTGAAGTTGAAATACTGCACGACCAACTCTTGGCACGCTTCAGCGCCAACCCTGATCTGCGCCCACGCGACGTGATCGTGATGGTGCCTGACGTCGATAGCTATGCACCGCATATCCGCGCGGTATTTGGTCAGCTTGATCGCCATGATTCGCGGTTCATCCCCTTCACATTGGCCGATCAGGGGCAACGTGGTCGTGATCCACTGCTGATAGCGGTCGAGCACCTGCTAAAGCTTCCCGACAGTCGTTTTCCGGTCAGTGAAATCCTCGACCTGCTCGATGTGCCCGCACTTCGCGCGCGTTTTGCTGTTGAGGAGCGCGCCCTGCCAACGCTGCACCGCTGGATAGAAGGCGCGGGCGTGCGTTGGGGCATGAATGCCGAGCAGCGCGCGGGCCTGGGTTTACCCGACGAACTCGAGCAAAACAGCTGGCATTTCGGTCTGCGCCGCATGCTTCTGGGCTATGCCGTCGGCAGCGCCAACGCGTGTGAAGGGATTGAGCCTTATGATGAAATCGGTGGACTTGACGCCGCACTGATCGGGCCGTTGGTAGCCTTGCTCGACGCTTTGGAACTTGCTCATCAGCAGCTCACCCAACCCGCTCAGCCCAAGGAGTGGGCATATCGATTGCAAGCGCTGATGCAACTGTTCTTCAAAGCCAGCAACGAGCATGACGACTACTTGTTGACCCAACTCGAAGAACTTCGCGAAACCTGGCTGGAAACGTGTGAGGCTGTAGGTCTGACGGATGAGCTACCACTGACAGTCGTTCGCGAAGCCTGGCTCGCCGGTCTGGACCAAGGGCGTCTGTCTCAGCGCTTTCTGGCCGGTGCCGTGAACTTTTGTACGCTGATGCCCATGCGCGCCATTCCATTCAAACTGGTCTGCCTGCTGGGGATGAACGACGGCGACTATCCCCGCGCACAGCCGCCGCTGGACTTTGACCTCATGGGCAGCGATTACCGTCCGGGAGATCGCTCGCGGCGTGAAGACGACCGTTATCTTTTGCTCGAGGCACTGTTGTCTGCACGTCATCAGCTCTATATCAGTTGGGTCGGCCGCAGCATCCGCGATAACAGTGAGCGACCGGCCTCCGTGTTGATCGGCCAGTTGCGCGATCACCTCGCCAGCGGTTGGCGATTGCTCGATGAAAACCGCGATCTGCTGAGTGCCATGACGCAAGAGCACCCGCTGCAGCCGTTCAGTGCGCGCTATTTCCATGAAGGCGATCAACTCTTCAGCTATGCCAGCGAATGGCAGGTTCTGCATCAACAGCACGAATCTCAAAACGAAGCACAGTTACTCAGCCCTTATGTGCAAGAGGAACCGTTGAGCCTCGCGTTGTTGCAGGACTTTTTGCGCAACCCGGTTCGGCATTTTTTCAGCCAACGCCTCAAAGTGTATTTCGAGGCCGCCGAAGCACCGCTGGCCGACGAGGAACCCTTCGTACTGGACGCATTGCAGCGCTACACACTCAGCGACAGTCTGCTCGAAGCCGCACTCAGGCAGCCGGACAATGTCGATCAGGCGCTGACTGCCCAAGCCCGACGTCTGCAGAACAGCGGTCTGCTACCAATGGCCGGGTTCGGCGAGTGCCTGCAACGTGAGCTGATCGAACCTTTGCCGGATTTGCTACAGCGTTATCAACAACTGCTGACGCTCTGGCCGACCCCTTTGAGCAGCGCCATGCCGGTCAACCTTGAACTGCAGGGTTTGCGTCTGGAAGGATGGCTTGCGGGTTTGCATCAGCGTGCCGACGGGGGACTGTTGTCGGTCACCACTATTCCCAACAGCATTGGCTCGATCAAAAGCCGCAAATGGCATCGCCTGACCAAACCGTGGATCAATCATCTGGTGGCTTGCGCCAGTGGACTTCCCTTGAGCAGCGCAATGGTAGCCAGTGACGACACGTTGTTACTTGAACCCATGGAACCAGCACGGGCGATACGTTTCCTTGGCGATTTGCTCCTCGCCTGGCAGGCGGGCATGCGGCAACCACTGCCGATCGCAGTAAAAACTGCTTTTGCGTGGCTCTCTCAGACCGACCCGATGAAGGCCGAAGCGGCTGCACGTAAAGCCTATGAAGGTGACGGGCAGACCAACGAAGGTGAGCGCCGCGAGAGCCCGGCGTTGTCACGTCAGTTTGCCGATTTCGAGGCATTGCTTGCCGACGAGACGTTCTCTGGTTGGTGTGACGCCTTGTACCGCCCTCTGTTTGAAGCGCCCTGGCGATCACTGTCCACTGAAGGGGCTCGCGCATGAGTACCAAGACCCCTCTCGCACTGGCCTTTCCGTTACAGGGCAGTCAGTTGATCGAAGCCAGTGCCGGTACCGGTAAAACCTTCACGATTTCTGCGCTCTACCTGCGGCTTATCTTGGGGCACGGTGACGAGTCGAGCGGATTCGGCCGCGAATTACTGCCGCCTCAGGTTCTCGTGGTGACCTTCACCGATGCCGCAACCAAAGAACTGCGTGAGCGTATACGTACACGCCTGGCTGAGGCGGCTCGATTCTTTCGCGACGAGACGCCGGCACCCGACGGACTGATCGCCGAGTTGCGTGATCAGTTCGACGCTCAACAGTGGCCCGGTTGTGCCAACCGCCTCGATGTCGCCGCACAATGGATGGACGAAGCCGCTGTTTCGACCATCCACAGTTGGTGTCAGCGCATGTTGCGTGAGCACGCGTTCGACAGCGGCAGCTTGTTCACTCAATCCCTGGAAACTGATCACAGCGACTTGCTCGGCGAAGTGTTGCGCGATTACTGGCGGCTGTTCTGTTACCCGATGCAGGGCGACGCCTTGAATTGGGTGCGTAGCAACTGGGGCGGGCCGGCGGCCTTGTTGCCTCGCGTGCGTGGCCTGTTCGCCAGTGAGCGTGACAGCGACGAAGGAAAGGCTCCCGCAGAGCTGATCGATGAATGCCTGCAAGAACGCCGTGCAGCGCTGATCGAACTGAAAATGCCATGGCGTCAGTGGGCAGACGAATTGCTCGCCATCTGCCATCAAGGTGTTGCGAGCAAGTCCGTCGACGGGCGCAAGATGCAGGCGCGTTACTTCGAACCCTGGTTTGAAAAGCTCAAGGCATGGGCCGAAGACGAGTCCCTGGAGCAACTGGATATCGGCACCGGTTTCACCCGACTGACCCCCGACGGCATGGCCGAAGCGTGGAAAGGTCAGGCCCCGAGCCATCCGGGACTGGACGCCATGCCGAAACTCAAATTGAGCCTCGACGCATTGCCTAGCCCCGATGCCGCTGTGCTTCAACATGCCGCTAAGTGGGTAGGTGCACGCTTCGAAGAAGAGAAGCGGCGTCGCGCCGAGATGGGTTTCGACGACATGCTGTTGCGCCTGGATGCCGCTTTGCAGTCGGATGGCGGCGAACGTCTTGCGACGTTGATTCGCGAGCAGTTCCCGGTCGCGCTGATCGATGAGTTTCAGGACACCGACCCGGTGCAGTACCGCATCTTCGAAAGTATCTATCGCATCGAAGACAACAGCCCTGACACCGGCCTGTTTCTGATCGGTGATCCGAAACAGGCGATTTACGCTTTCCGCGGCGCAGACATCTACACCTACCTGCGCGCACGGCAGGCCGCCACTGGCCGGCTACATACGCTGGGCACCAACTTCCGCTCCAGCCACGGCATGGTCAACGCAGTCAATCATGTATTCGAGCGCGCCGAGTCCCGTGCGCAGGGACGCGGCGCGTTTTTGTTCCGTGAGAAAAACGGCGACAACCCAGTGCCGTTCCTGCCCGTGGAATCTCAAGGCCGCAAAGAGCGCCTGCAGGTTGCCGGACAAGATGTCGCGGCCCTGAATGTCTGGCATTTACCCACTGACCAGCCACTGTCGGGCGTGGTCTATCGGCAGCAATTGGCAGCGGCATGTGCCAGCGAAATTACTGCGCTGCTCAATGGCGGGCAAAACACTAGCGCGGGGTTTGTTCAGGACGGCAAAGACTTCAGAGGTCTGAAGCCGTCCGACATTGCGATTCTCGTGCGCGACGGCAAAGAAGCCCAGGCCGTACGTGGTGAACTCGCCAGCCGAGGCGTACGCAGTGTTTATCTGTCGGACAAGGACTCGGTATTCGCGGCGCAAGAGGCTCGTGACCTGTTGTCCTGGCTCAAGGCCTGTGCCGAACCGGATGTCGAACGTTCCCTGAAAGCAGCGCTGGCCTGTATCACCCTGAACCTGCCATTGGCCGAGCTGGAGCGTCTGAACCAGGACGAGTTGGTCTGGGAAACCCGTGTCATGCAGTTCCGTGGCTATCGCGAGCTATGGCGCAAGCAAGGCGTGCTGCCGATGTTGCGACGCCTGCTGCACGACTTCCACCTGCCGCAAACCTTGATGACGCGCACGGATGGCGAGCGCGTGCTGACCAACCTTTTGCATCTGTCGGAATTGATGCAGCAAGCAGCTGCGGAGCTGGACGGCGAACAAGCACTGATCCGCCATCTCGGCGAACTGCTGGCCCTGTCCGGTCAGACCGGTGAAGAGCAGATTCTGCGTCTGGAGAGTGACGAGCAACTGGTCAAAGTCGTGACCATCCACAAGTCCAAGGGCCTGGAATATCCCTTGGTGTTCTTGCCGTTCATTTGTTCGGCGAAACCCGTGGATGGCAGTCGCTTGCCACTGCATTACCACGACAGCGCGGGGAAGGCCCAGATAAGCCTCAAGCCAACCACCGAACTGATTGCGCAAGCGGACGACGAACGTCTGGCCGAAGACCTGCGCCTGCTCTACGTTGCCCTGACCCGCGCGCAGCACGCCTGCTGGTTGGGCGTGACGGATCTCAAACGAGGTAATAACAACAGTTCGGTGCTGCACCTTTCGGCGCTGGGTTATTTGCTCGGCGGTGGCGCTTCTTTGGGCGAGTCCAGCGAACTGAAACGCTGGCTGCAAGACCTGCAACAAGATTGCCCGGCCATCAGCACCGGGGAAACGCCGCTACCTACCGATGAGCATTACCAGCCGCCAAACAATGACGCTGTGCTGAGTCCCACGCTGTTGCCCAAGCGCAAGGCCAGCGAGAACTGGTGGATCGCCTCCTACAGCGCATTACGCATCAGTGACGTGTTGAGTGTCGGCAGCGATGAGGCACCGGACAGCCCGCAAGCGCAAAAGCTGTTTGATGATGAGCGGCTCGACCCTGATGCTCCACGGGAAATCATTGCCGGTGGTGCCGATATCCACCGCTTTCCGCGCGGCCCCAATCCGGGAACGTTTCTCCACGGTTTGCTGGAATGGGCCGGTGATGACGGCTTTGCCGTTACCCGCGAGGCGCTGGACGATGCGATTGCCCGGCGTTGCAATTTGCGTGGCTGGGAAGGCTGGATCACCACCTTGAGTGATTGGCTGCAGCATCTGCTCAAGTCGCCACTGCCAGTTGCAAGCGGGCAGTTGCCTGTTGTTCTGGAGCAACTGAAGCAATACCGGGTCGAGATGGAATTCTGGTTCGCCAGCCATAAAGTCGACGTCCTCAAACTCGACGAACTGGTGCGTCAGCACACTCACAGGGGCGTGGCCCGCGTGGCTGCGGAACCGGTGCAACTCAACGGTATGTTCAAAGGCTTTATCGACCTGACCTTTGAACACAATGGCCGTTACTACGTGGCTGACTACAAATCCAACTGGCTCGGCGTGGATGATCTGGCCTACACCGAGCAGGCCATGGAACAGTCGATCCTCGACAACCGCTATGACCTGCAATACGTGTTGTACCTGCTGGCGTTGCACCGCCAACTCAAGGCCCGACTACCTGATTATGACTACGACCGGCATGTCGGCGGGGCGTTGTATCTGTTTCTGCGCGGTACTCGCGCCGACAGTCGCGGTGTCTATTTTGTACGTCCGCCCCGTGAGCTGATCGAGCGTCTCGACCGAATGTTTCAAGGAAAACCCGAGCCCAAGACCGAACCCGCCTGGGAACAGGGAGTCCTGCTATGAGCCGCACCTTTGCCGATTTGCTACCCACACCGCTCGCTGCCGATAGTCTGTCCAGGCTTTCACCGCTGACCAGCGCCGATGATTTGTTGGTATTGCTGACACGTTGGGTCGAGCGTGGCTGGCTGCGTGCGCTGGATAAGGCATTCGTCGCGTTCCTTCACGAACTCGAGCGCGACACGGATCCGCTGGTGTTGCTCGCTGCGGCCTTGACCAGTCATCAACTTGGCCACGGTCACGTCTGTCTTGATCTGTACGAAACCCTGAAAGCTCCCGACTTCGCGCTTTCGCTGCCGCCCGAAGGGGACGTGCAAGGTGGTGTGTTATTGCTGCCTTCACAATTGCTCGAGGCGCTCGATGGTGCTCACTGGTGCAAGGTGCTGGCGGGCAGCGCTCTGATTGCATTGGCGGCGGATACCAGCGATTCCGCACAACAACGTCCGTTGGTATTGTCGGGAAAACGCTTGTATCTACGACGCTACTGGGCCTACGAACGGCGCATCGATACGGCGTTGCGCCAGCGTCTGCAGCAGGTCGAGCCGACGCCGGAGGATCTGCCGCAGCGCTTGAACGAACTATTCGGACCAGCGAAAACCGCTGAGGTGATCGACTGGCAGAAACTTGCCTGTGCCATCGCCACTCGTGGTGCCTTCAGCATCGTCACCGGTGGTCCGGGGACCGGCAAAACCACCACGGTGGTGCGTTTGCTGGCCCTGCTTCAAGCGCCCGCAGTCGCCACTGGACACCCGCTGCGGATTCGCCTGGCGGCACCGACGGGCAAGGCTGCGGCGCGGTTGACCGAGTCCATCAGCCAGCAAGTGCAATCGCTGAAGGTGACGCAAGAGGTGCGGGCGAAGATCCCTTGCGACGTCACCACCGTGCACCGCCTGTTAGGCAGTCGTCCCGGCACCCGACACTTCCGTCACCACGCCGGCAATCGCCTGCCATTGGATGTGCTGGTGGTCGACGAAGCTTCGATGATCGACCTGGAAATGATGGCCAATCTTCTTGATGCCCTGCCAGCCCATGCTCGGCTGGTATTACTCGGCGACAAGGACCAATTGGCCTCTGTTGAGGCCGGTGCCGTGTTGGGGGATTTGTGCCGTGACGCCGAGAGTGGCTGGTACAGCCCGCAGACCCGACAGTGGCTGGAGTCGGTCAGCGGTGAGTCGCTGCAGGACAGTGGCTTGCACGAGGACGTCGATGGCACCCACCCGCTGGCCCAGCAAGTGGTCATGCTGCGTCACTCCCGGCGCTTCGGTGAGGGCAGCGGCATCGGTCAGCTCGCGCGTCGGGTCAATCAACAGCTGCCGGATGAAGCGCGTCAGTTGCTCACGGCCGGGCACTATGACGATGTGTATTCGCTGCCGCTCAAGGGCGAACACGATCACAAGCTCGAGCGCCTGTTGCTTGAGGGGCATGGCGACGGCCCGCAAGGCTATCGCCATTATCTGAGCGTGCTGCGTGATCAGCGTCCACCCTCGGGCCGGCCACTCGAACATCCGGACTGGGTCATTTGGGCCCGCGAAGTCTTGCAGGCGTTCGACACCTTCCAGTTGCTGTGCGCCGTGCGCAAAGGGCCGTGGGGCGTCGAAGGTCTGAATCAACGCATCACCGCCGCGCTGCTCAAGGCACGTCTGATCGAAAACGACCAGCAATGGTACGAAGGCCGGCCAGTCCTGATGACTCGCAATGATTACGGTCTGGGCTTGATGAACGGCGATATCGGGATCGCCCTCAAGTTGCCCGAGCGCGAAGGACCTGATGCCGGCAAACCGGTGTTGCGTGTGGCGTTCCCCCGCAACGATGGTCAGGGCGGCGTGCGCTTCGTATTGCCAAGCCGGCTCAATGACGTCGAAACCGTCTACGCCATGACGGTGCACAAGTCTCAAGGCTCGGAGTTTGCCCATACGGCGCTGATCCTGCCCGACGCCTTGAATCCGGTGCTGACCAAAGAACTGATCTACACCGGCATCACCCGTGCCAAGCATTGGTTCACCCTGATCGAGTCCCGGGCAGGCGTGTTTGAGGAGGCGGTACAGCGCAAGGTCAAACGCCTGAGCGGACTGATGCTGGAACTGGAGGAGGGGGCCGCGCCTCAGGGATGAAAAATCACGACGAATAGCGGCGATTACTGACCAGTCGGTCAGAGGTCGCTGTCTCGCTGGCGTTTCACCGCTGTGCTATCGTTGCGGCATCATTTCGCTACGATCCAAGAGAATCCCTGCATGAAGGTGTCTGTCTGGGCGACAGAGCGCGTAGTTGTCTGCAAGCACGCGTTGCTTGTCGGTCTGCTCTGGTTGTTGACGGGCGCGGCTGTCGCGCAGGCGCAGGCGTCGACGGGCATGGCCGAACAACGGGCCAAATCTGTCACGCAGGTGGTTCTCGGCATTCTCAGCTACGCCCGCTGGCCGGTGGAACCGGCGCAATTGCGCCTGTGCATCGTCGGCCCGACCGAATACACCGATGACCTGGTCAAAGGCACCACGCAAGCCACCGGCCGGCCGGTCACCGTACGTCGCCTGCTGGCCGACAACCCGGCAATCGTCAGCGAATGCGATGCGGTGTACATCGGCAAACTTACGGCGGATGAACGCACTCGCTTGTTCGCTTCGCTGATTGGTCATCCAGTCCTGAGCATCAGCGAAGGTGGCGATCAATGCACGGTCGGCAGCCTGTTCTGTCTGCGCGTTGGCGATGAGCAAGTGTCCTTCGAGGTCAATCTCGACTCCGTTGCCCGCAGCGGCGTGCGCATTCACCCCAGCGTGCTGCAATTGTCACGTCGCAAACCGGCGGCACCATGAACCTGTTCAGATCGAATAGTCGCCCAACGCTGGGTTCGGTCATTGGCCGAGGGCATTTGACGGTCGCGCTGGTGGGTGTGGCGATGGCCAGTGTTTCGCTGACATTGCTCGGCGTACTGGCATTACGGGTGTACGCCGATCACAACCTGCACTTGATCGCCCGTTCGATCAGCTACACCGTGGAAGCCGCAGTGGTGTTCAACGACAAGACCGCCGCCAACGAATCGCTGGCGCTGATTGCTTCCTCCGAAGAGGTCGCTGACGCCCAGGTGCTGGACAGCCAGGGACAACTGCTCGCGCATTGGCAACGCCCGGAAAACGGCTTGTTCTCTGAGCTGGAAATGCAGATTACCCGCGCCATCCTGGAAAAACCCATCAGCCTGCCGATCGAGCATCAGGACCGTGAAATCGGTCGCGTGCTGCTCACCGGCCATGGTGGCAGCCTGATGCGCTTTCTGCTCAGCGGTCTGGCGGGGATCATCCTCTGCACCGCGATCAGCGCCTGGGTGGCGCTCTACCTGGCGCGTCGCCAGTTGCGCGCGATCACGGGGCCCCTGCGCAGTCTTGCCAATGTGGCCCACGCCGCACGCAGCGAACGAGCGCTGGACCGCCGCGTACCACCGGCGCAGATCGCTGAGCTGGACAACCTCGGCAATGACTTCAACGCCCTGCTCGACGAGTTGGAGTCGTGGCAAACCCATCTGCAAAACGAAAACGAAACCCTCGCCCATCAGGCCAGTCACGACAGCCTGACCGGTCTGCCGAACCGAGCCTTTTTCGAAGGACGGCTGATCCGCGCTTTGCGCAATGCCGGCAAACACAATGAGCGCGTTGCCGTGCTGTTTCTCGACAGTGACCGCTTCAAAGGCATCAACGACAACTTCGGCCACGCCGCCGGAGATGCGGTGCTGGTCGCCGTGGCCAATCGCATTCGCGCGCAGTTGCGCGAAGAGGATCTGGTGGCGCGGCTGGGCGGTGACGAGTTCGCTGTTCTGCTCACGCCGCTGCACAAGGTCGAAGATGCCGAACGCATTGCCGACAAGATCCTCGCCAGCATGGACATGCCCATCGCGCTGCCGGGCGATACCAGTGTCGTGACCTCGCTCAGTATCGGCATTGCGGTTTTCCCCGATCATGGCGCCACGCCGGGAGCCTTGCTCGATGCCGCCGATGCGGCGATGTATCAAGCCAAGCGTCTGTCGCGCGGCGCTCAATTCACGGCCGGGGCGGAGCACCCGGCCGATTCCGTTCAAACCAGGAGCTGACTTTCGTGTTCACACTGTCCATTCGATCTTTTTACGCTGTGCTGTTGATAGCCGTACTGGCCCTGACCGGATGCCAGACTGCGCCGCAAAAAGGCCTGACCCCAGCGCAAGTCGCGGTCCTCAAACAACAGGGCTTTGAACTGACCGACGAGGGCTGGGAGTTTGGCCTGTCCGGGAAAGTGCTGTTTGGCAGCGACGTCGAAAGCCTGAATACGCAAAGCACCGAGATCGTCGAACGCATCGGCAAAGCCCTGCTGGGTGTCGGCATCGAGCGCGTGCGAGTTGATGGCCACACCGACGCGTCTGGCAAGGAAACCTACAACCAGCAACTGTCCCTGCGCCGTGCGAAAAGTGTCGCCAACGTTCTGGGTACGGTCGGCATGAAGCAAGAGAACATTCAGTTGCAGGGGCTCGGCAGCAAAGAGCCGGTGGCGTCCAACGACACCGCAGCGGGGCGCACGGAAAACCGCCGGGTGTCGATTGTGGTCAGCGCCGACTAGTCGGCGAACTGCATGTCGCGGGTCTTGCCCATCAACAGATCCTGATTACGCTCGGTCACTTCGCGGATGTAATCCCACAACAGGGTGATCCGCTTCAGCTTCCTCAGATCCTCCCGGCAGTACATCCAGAACTGCCGGGTGATGTCGATTTCCTCCGGCAACACCGGCAGCAGGCGCGGGTCCTGTGCGGCGAGGAAGCACGGCAGAATCGCCAGCGAGCGCCCTTGCTGCGCGGCGACGAATTGCGCGATCACGCTGGTGCTGCGCAAACTTGCGCTGGCACCGGGCAACACGTTCGCCAGGTAAAGCAGCTCCGAGCTGAACGCCAGGTCATCCACATAACTGATGAATTGATGCTTGCCCAAGTCCGCCGGGCGGCGGATCGGTGGGTGTTTGTCCAGATAGTCCTGGGTCGCGTAGAGCTGCAGGCGGTAGTCGCAGAGTTTGCAGCACACGTACGGACCGTGCTCCGGGCGTTCGAGGGCAATGACGATGTCGGCTTCGCGCTTGGACAGGCTGATGAAGTGCGGCAGCGGCAGGATGTCCACCGAGATCGCCGGGTAGGCGTCGACGAAATGGCTTAGCTGCGGGGTGATGAAAAAACTGCCGAAGCCTTCGGTGCAACCCATGCGCACATGCCCGGAGAGTGCCACACCGGAACCTGAAACCTGCTCGCAGGCCATGTGCAATGTGCTTTCGATGGACTCGGCATAACCGAGCAAACGCTGGCCTTCGGTGGTCAGGACGAAGCCGCTGGTCCGCGACTTCTCGAACAGCAAAGTACCCAATGCCGCTTCCAGCGAACTGATCCGTCGCGACACCGTGGTGTAGTCGACAGCCAGCCGTTTGGCCGCGGTGCTGGCCTTGCGGGTGCGGGCGACTTCGAGGAAAAATTTGAGGTCGTCCCAGTTCAGCGAACCTAGAGAGGTGATGTTTTTTTGCATGATGGACGGGCTTATATGTGCGTTCTTATTAGAAGTTTGCACATCTATACTCCAAAAACAGTCCGACAACCAATTCGTCACACACGCCTCATCTCAAGGCGAACCTTTCGCCTTGGCTCCTACGATAAAAACAAGTTTCGGAGACCAGCATGAACGCATCGCTTACGCCCAACGACACCACGCTGCAGAAGGTCAAACTGCTGATCGACGGCGAATGGGTCGAGTCGCAGACCACCGAATGGCACGACATCGTCAACCCGGCGACCCAGCAAGTGCTGGCCAAAGTGCCGTTTGCCACCGCCGCTGAAGTCGATGCTGCCGTCAGCGCCGCCCAGCGTGCCTTCCAGACCTGGAAACTGACCCCGATCGGCGCGCGGATGCGCATCATGCTCAAGCTGCAAGCGTTGATCCGCGAGCACTCCAAACGTATTGCCGTCGTCCTGAGTGCCGAGCAGGGCAAAACCATTGCCGACGCCGAGGGTGACATTTTTCGGGGGCTGGAAGTGGTTGAACACGCTTGCTCGATCGGCACTCTGCAGATGGGTGAGTTCGCTGAAAACGTCGCTGGCGGCGTCGATACCTACACCCTGCGTCAGCCGATCGGCGTGTGCGCCGGCATCACCCCGTTCAACTTCCCGGCGATGATTCCGCTGTGGATGTTCCCGATGGCCATCGCCTGCGGCAACACGTTCGTCCTGAAACCGTCCGAACAGGATCCGCTGTCGACCATGTTGCTGGTGGAGTTGGCCATTGAGGCCGGTGTACCGGCGGGCGTGTTGAACGTGGTTCATGGCGGTAAGGACGTGGTCGATGGCCTGTGCACGCACAAGGACATCAAAGCGGTGTCCTTCGTCGGTTCGACCGCCGTTGGCACCCACGTTTACGACTTGGCCGGCAAACACGGCAAACGCGTGCAATCGATGATGGGCGCGAAAAACCACGCCGTGGTGCTGGCCGATGCCAACCGCGAGCAAGCGTTGAATGCCTTGGTCGGTGCCGGTTTCGGTGCGGCCGGGCAGCGTTGCATGGCCACCTCGGTGGTGGTGCTGGTCGGTGCGGCGAAACAATGGCTGCCGGATCTGAAAGCGCTGGCGCAGAAACTTACCGTCAACGCCGGTAATGAGCCGGGCACCGATGTTGGTCCGGTGATCTCGAAAAAAGCCAAGGCGCGAATTCTCGACCTGATCGAAAGCGGCATCAAGGAAGGCGCCAAGCTTGAACTGGACGGTCGCGACATCAAGGTGCCGGGCTACGAGCAAGGCAACTTTGTCGGCCCGACCCTGTTCTCGGGCGTGACCACCGACATGCAGATCTACACCCAGGAAATCTTCGGCCCGGTGCTGGTGGTGCTGGAAGTCGACACCCTCGATCAGGCGATTGCGCTGGTCAACGCCAACCCGTTCGGCAACGGCACGGGCCTGTTCACCCAGAGCGGTGCGGCGGCGCGTAAATTCCAGACTGAAATCGACGTCGGTCAGGTCGGCATCAACATCCCGATTCCAGTGCCGGTGCCGTTCTTCAGCTTCACCGGTTCGCGCGGTTCGAAACTCGGCGACCTCGGCCCGTACGGCAAGCAAGTGGTGCAGTTCTACACGCAGACCAAAACGGTCACGGCGCGCTGGTTCGATGACGATAGCGTCAACGATGGCGTGAACACCACCATCAACCTGCGCTGAGGAATCGACCATGAAAATCGCATTTATCGGTCTGGGCAACATGGGCGCGCCGATGGCGCGCAACCTGATCAAGGCTGGCCATTCGCTGAACCTGGTCGACCTGAACAAAACCGTGCTGGCGGAACTGGAACAACTGGGCGGCAGCATTCGTGCCTCGGCCCGTGAAGCCGCCGAAGACGCCGAACTGGTGATCACCATGCTGCCGGCCGCTGTGCATGTGCGCAGTGTCTGGCTCGGTGAGGACGGTGTGCTGGCTGGCATTCGCCAAGGTGTGCCAGCGGTGGATTGCAGCACCATCGATCCGCAGACTGCCCGTGATGTAGCGGCCGCTGCAGCGAAACAGGGTGTGGCCATGGCCGATGCGCCAGTGTCCGGCGGCACGGGCGGTGCGACCGCCGGCACGCTGACCTTCATGGTCGGCGCCACCCCGGAACTGTTTGCCACGCTGCAACCGGTGCTGGCGCAGATGGGCCGCAACATCGTGCATTGCGGTGAAGTCGGCACCGGGCAGATCGCCAAGATTTGCAATAACCTGCTGCTGGCGATTTCGATGGTCGGCGTCAGCGAGGCGATGGCGCTGGGCGATGCGCTGGGCATCGACACCTCGGTGCTGGCCGGGATCATCAACAGCTCGACCGGGCGCTGTTGGAGTTCGGAGATGTACAACCCGTGGCCGGGGATCGTCGAAACGGCGCCGGCTTCGCGTGGTTATACCGGCGGTTTCGGTGCCGAGTTGATGCTCAAGGATCTGGGCCTGGCCACAGAAGCGGCGCGTCAGGCGCACCAACCGGTGGTGCTCGGCGCGGTGGCGCAGCAGTTGTATCAGGCGATGAGCCAGCGCGGTGACGGCGGGAAAGATTTCTCGGCGATCATCAACAGCTATCGCAAGCCTGCCATTGAAGGGCAGCGCTGAACAAACTGTGGGAGCGAGCCTGCTCGCGATGACGGCGGTTGCTTCAACAAGGAAGTGACTGACCGTGCGCTTTCGCGAGCAGGCTCGCTGCCACAGGAGGATTGCGTATATCAGACATTGTTTGCCGGGAAATCACGTCGGGTGATCTCCCGGCTTTTTTGCATCAGGCGAACACGAAATATTTACGCACGGTCTCGACCACTTCCCACGTGCCTTTCATGCCCGGCTCAACCACGAAGATATCGCCAGCACGCAGATGAATCGGCGCCATGCCGTCCGGGGTAATCACGCAGTAGCCTTCCTGGAAATGGCAGTACTCCCACTTCACATAATCGACGCGCCACTTGCCCGGTGTGCAGATCCACGTGCCCATGATCTTGCTGCCGTCTTCGCTGGTGTAGGCGTTGAGGTTGACGGTGTGCGGGTCGCCTTCGAGTTTTTCCCATTTGCAGGCATCGAGTACCGGCAGCGGATGGGTGTCGCGTAGAACGGTGATAGGGGCGGTCATGTGTCGGCTCCAGACAAGGCGATCAAACGGAAGCTGCACCCTATAGCGCCGTGCTTCTGCCCAGATGTCTGTGCTCGACATGCAGATATCCATAAACGCTGCCAGGTTTTACGGATGGAGGCGTAAACCTTCCAGAAAAATCAATTAACGGGAGTACGGATCTAAAACAAAGGTTATGAAGTTATAACTATTTTACTTGTCTGGTTTTTACTTTTAGTACGTCTGTTCCGTTGCGTCCTTAGTTGCCTTCGATAGTCAGCCTGCCTGATAGCGCGGGCGCCCAGCATACCCCGTCTTTGTTAAGTAAATAAGTCGTTCATCGCACCAAGGAGGTGCGGTGTCAGTGGGCTTTTGCAGACTTTTTTCGAGTTGTAAAAAAACCTTGAATAGTTCGTTGACTCTCCCCTTAAGGGCAGAGTTTAGATTCCCGCCGCGTGAGAAGTTGCCGTGGGAAAAGTTACTTTTCATAAGTCGAATTCATGAAGTAGTCACGACATATAGGGAGATAGAAATGAACAATCCATTGGACTTGGAACATGTCGTTGCCAGCACTCGCGAAATCCTCGCACAGCTGTTGGTGATGGATGCGAATGACATCGAAGAAAACAGCAGCATCGTCGAAGACCTCGGTGCCGACTCGCTGGACATTGTCGACCTGAGCTTCCAGCTGGGCCGCCAATATGGCTGCACACTGCCGAAAACCAGCGTGCTCGACCATGCGGTGGCGGTTTGCGGTGATGCCAGCGAGTTTCTCGCCAACGGTCGCATTACCGAAAGCGGCAAGCGCCTGCTTGAGCAAAGCCTGAGTGCCTACACCCCGGATCAACTGAAGGCGGGCATGCAACCGGCTCAGGTGTTCGCCGCGACCACCGTGCGTAACTGGGCCAACCAGTGCCGCAATCTCTTCAACTACCTGCCGGCAGCGTGCCCGGATTGCAACGCTCACCAAGCGGTTCTGAACGAGCGCCAACAAGTGGTCTGCGGCGCGTGCAGTGCGCGTCTGGTGCCGGCGGATGGCGATGAAGTGTCCCGTCAATTGGTTGAGCAGTTCGTCGCCACTCACATCAAAGAAGCGGTGTAGGAGTTCTCATGCGGGCACGAGAGGTCTATGTGAGCGGGTTCGGTCTGGTGGCGCCCATGGCGCTGGACGCTGCCACGTTGTTCGAGCGGATTTGCCGGAAGCAATCCTGTGTCCGCGAACATCCGCGGTTCAAAGCGCTGGGATTCAACAACAGCGCCGCCGGATTTATCGACGATACGCAGTGGCAGCGGATCGCGGCCGGTTTCGGCGGCAACGCCGCGCTGCACCCTCGGCAAAGTGTGCTGGCCGAATACGTCGCCCGGCAGGCACTGGAGCACGCTGGCCTGACGCCGGCAGACTTTGCCCACAGTCGCAGCGGTCTGTTTCTGGGGGCCAACAAGTACTGTGCCGACAGCCACGATCTGCAGCGGCTCAGCCGTTGCATGGATAAGGCCGGACGCGTCGACCTCGACCGTCTGCTGGACAGTCCGGCAGCGTCCAGCGCGACTTTCATCCGGCGGGTCGATCAACAGACGCAACACCTGGCCGATCGGCTCGGCATCCGCGATCACATCTCGACCCATTCCGATGCCTGTGCCGCCGGCACCGTGGCCATCGGCAGTGCTTACCGGGCCATCGAGCGCGGCGAGATCGATCTGGCTATCTGCGGCGCCGTCGAACTGATGGCCAACGAACTGCCTTATTACATGTTCAATAGCCTCGGCGCGCTCTGTCAGGCCGACTTGCCGGCGAGCGAACAGAGCCGCCCGTTCATGCCCGACCGTAGCGGTTTTGTCCTCAGCGAAGGTTCGGCGATGGTCATTCTCGAATCCGCTGAACACGCGCAGCGGCGCAAGGCTGCGCCACTGGGCCGGGTGTTGGGTTACGCGAATGTCTGCGAGGCGCAGAAAATGACCTCGAGCAGTCGCGACGGCAGCAAATACGAGGAATGCATGGAAGCAGCAATCGAAGACGCCGGGCTGCTGCGCAGCGCCGTGCAACACGTCAACACCCACGGTACCTCCACGCAGGCCAATGACAGTTGTGAAGCGTTGGCGTTGCAGCGTCTGTTCGGCGGCTGCCAGGACTTCATGACCTTCACCGCCAACAAGTCCGCCATCGGTCATTCGCTGGCCGGCAGTGGCGCGATCGAAGCAGTGCTGTCGCTGATGAGCCTGCGTGACGGTGTGCTGTTGCCCACCCTGAATTACGACCCCGAGCGTGCCGAATACCCTTCGCTGAGGTTCTTGAGCGAGCCGGTGCGACAGCCGATCAGCGTGGTGATGTCCAACTCGTTCGGCTTCGGCGGCATCAACAGCTCGCTGGTTCTGGGGAGGGCATGACATGAACCGAGCCATCTATCTCAATGCCGCTGCGGTGCTGAATGTGGCGGGCAGTGAATGTGCTGACTTGCTCGGCACACCCTGCGCGGCGCAACCGCTGGCCTTTGACGCACAGCGTCAGGCGTTTGCCTTGCCGACGCCGCGACTGGCCAGTGACCTGTTTGATCGCAAGATCCAGCGCAGCGTCGAACCGCAGGGCTTGCGCCTGTTGCATTGCGCCGCAGGGCTGGCGCCAGCACTCGCGGCGCTGCAATTGCCCGCGTCACGCATTGCCCTGACAGCGGCCATTCCCGAAGTCGATGCGCCGAGTCCTTGCTGGGATGCGGTGCAGGCGATCATCGAACAGCCACACAAACAACTCAGCCAATTGTTGGCCAACACACCGCCCCTGCATGCGCTGACCCTGCTCAACAGCAGCGTCATGGCGTATGTGGCCGAAGCGCTCCATTGCCACGGGCCAATGGGCGGATTTTGTTCCCAGGACAACGCCGGGCTGGATGCGCTGATCGAAGCCTGCCAGCAGATCGGCGAGCGGCATGCCGACGCCGCGTTGGTGGTCAGCAGCAGTCCGAACCTGACGCCGGCCCTGTACCTGCGCGAGCCCGACCCGGCGAGCGAACCGATTTTCGGTGAGGGCGCCGCTGCGCTGTTGCTGGCCTCGACACCCCCGCCGGGTGCGGCACACGCCGTGCGCATTGCCGGATTTGCCCGCGGTTACAGCACCGATGCGCAACGGTCTGTGGCAGTGGGTCGGCGTGTGATCGACCAGGTGCTGAGTGTGGAGAAACTGCGGGTCGGCGACGTCGAGCATATCGTCGGCAATTGCGCTGACGGGCACGTGATGAAGTTGCTCGAAGCTTTCCCGCGCGAGATTCGCAGTACCCGCGCCATGACCGGTGAACTGGGCGCCAGCGGCTTGCTGACAGAAGTCGCACTGACACTGCACCTCAGCCGTGAAGCCGCGGCGACGCCGGGCTACACATTGCTTGTCAGCCACACTCGCGCCGGTCACTGGGGCGCATTGCTGTTGGCCAGTGAAACCATGGAGAAGCACGCATGAGTGCGACACGGATTGTGATCACCGGCCTGGGCGCCGTCACCGGTTTCGGTTTCGAATGGCAGACCCTCTGGGAAAAAATGCTCGGCGCCGAACATTGCGTGCGGCCATGGCAGCCGGACGACGTGCAAGAGGCGTCGTTCGCGGTGCGTTATGCAGCGCCTGTCGACATGCGCCTGTTGCCGGAAAAACTGCACAGCCATCCGGCCTGGACGATGCCGCTGGAAAAGCGCAGCCGGTTTGGCTGGGTGGCTGCCACGCAGGCCGTCGGTGACAGCGGCTTGCAGCCAGAACAGTTGCGTGGCGCGGCGGTGCTGTGTGCCTCGGGAGCACCGCAGCACATGCTCGCCGACATGCTGCTGACTGAAGCCCCGAATGGTGGCGCCCCGAGCTGGTCGTACCTGATGTCGCGGGCCGGGCAAGTGAATGCCGATGGCTCGCTGCGTCAGAGCAATGACCGTCTGGCGCGGGTAATCGCCGACGACCTGGGTTGTGAAGGGCCGGTGATCAACATCAGCAGTGCCTGTGCC
>NZ_CDROCK010000078.1:0-19208 GCF_977020205.1 Pseudomonas sp. AIG
CTCAAGGAGTTTTCCGTTTCGACTGCGCCGGAAGTGGGGCGAATTATAGACATCTAAAATTCGCCGTCAATACTTATTTTCAGTATCACTCAGATTTCAGAGTGATACGTGCAAATGCCTTCTTGCCTGCCTGGCAAACGTGGGTGGCGCCCAGTACATATATAAAGGAGCGATCAACCACTTCACCATCAATGCGCACGCCACCGGACGCCAACAGGTCGCGCGCCGCTGCCGAGTTTTTCACCAGGCCTGCTTTATTAAGGACTGCCGCGATCGGCATGTCTTCAGCGGAAGCCAGCTCGATCTCTGGCAGATCATCCGGCAACTCACCATCCTTCATACGGTTACCTGCCGCACGGTGAGCATTGGCCGCCGCTTCTTCACCATGGAAGCGCGCAACGATCTCTTCGGCCAGCTTGATTTTGATATCGCGCGGATTGGCACCCGCCTCAACATCAGCACGCAACGCATTGATCTCATCCATCGAACGGAAGCTGAGCAGCTCGAAGTAACGCCACATCAACGCATCCGGAATCGAAACCAGTTTGCTGTACATGACGCCCGGCGCTTCCTGAATACCGACGTAGTTGCCCAAGGACTTGGACATCTTCTTCACACCATCCAGACCTTCGAGCAGAGGCATGGTCAGAATGCACTGAGCCTCTTGACCATAACCACGTTGCAACTCACGCCCCATCAGCAAGTTGAACTTCTGATCGGTGCCACCCAGCTCAACGTCCGCGCGCAGAGCAACCGAGTCATAACCCTGCACCAGCGGATAGAGGAACTCGTGAATCGCGATTGGCTGATTGGTGGTGTAACGCTTGTCAAAGTCATCACGCTCGAGCATGCGCGCGACGGTGTACTGCGAAGTCAGGCGGATGAAGTCCGCCGGCCCCATCTGATCCATCCAGGTGGAGTTGAATGCAACTTCGGTTTTCGCCGGATCAAGAATCTTGAACACCTGAGTCTTGTAGGTCTCGGCGTTTTCCAGAACCTGCTCGCGAGTCAGCGGAGGACGAGTGGCGCTCTTGCCGCTCGGATCACCGATCATCCCAGTGAAGTCACCTATAAGGAAGATCACCTGATGCCCCAGCTCCTGGAACTGACGCAGCTTATTAATAAGCACGGTATGACCCAAGTGCAGATCCGGAGCGGTTGGATCAAAACCAGCCTTGATACGCAGCGGCTGGCCGCGCTTGAGCTTCTCGATCAGCTCGGACTCGACCAATAGTTCTTCCGCACCACGTTTAATCAGCGCTAGCTGCTCTTCAACCGACTTCATAACAGACCCGCAAGGCTCAGATTCAAAGGGAACCAACCATACAAGATCGCGCACCAATTACAAGTTTTGCCCGGCGCACGGACACCAATCCACAGACGGACTGTCTGTAGACTTGCTTCAGAGATGATTTGGTTATATTTTATACAGTTATTTCATCTTCATCATGTCATTCATCTTTTCCAATTCATCATTTTTCAAAGTCAAAATTACCTATGACCACAGAACCGTCTAAAGCGCCTCCGCTTTACCCGAAGACCCACCTGCTCGCCGCAAGTGGAATCGCCGCCCTTCTTAGCCTGGCTCTCTTGGTATTCCCTTCCAGTGATGTTGAAGCCAAAAAGACGACCCTGAGTCTTGAACTGGAAAGTCCTGCTGAACAACTGACACAAGATCAAGACGCTGCTGACGCGGCTCAAGCCACAAATGAACCCGTAGCTTCACCGTTTGCTCAAATCGAAAACACTGACGAAAACACCGCCCAAACCGCAGAAGCCGCACCTGCACCAGCCGCTGAAAAGCCGAAAGCCCCGGGGCATCGTGAAGTTGTCGTCGCCAAGGGCGATACGCTGTCGACCTTGTTCGAAAAAGTCGGCCTGCCAGCGGCGTCCGTCCATGAGGTCCTGGCTAGCGACAAACAGGCCAAACAGTTCAGCCAGCTCAAGCACGGCCAGAAACTCGAATTCGAATTGGACCCTGAAGGCCAACTGACCAGCCTGCACAGCAAGGTCAGCGATGTCGAAACCATTACTCTGACCAAGAATGACAAGGGTTATGCCTTCAACCGGGTTACCGCAAAACCAACCGTTCGCACCGCTTACGTCCACGGTGTAATCAACAGCTCACTTTCACAATCGGCAGCCCGTGCCGGCCTTTCGCACAGCCTGACCATGGATATGGCCAGCGTCTTCGGCTACGACGTCGACTTCGCTCAGGACATCCGCCAGGGCGACGAATTCGATGTGATCTACGAGCAGAAAGTGGTCAACGGCAAATCAGTCGGCAATGGCCCGATCCTGTCTGCACGCTTCACCAACCGCGGTAAAACCTACACCGCCGTGCGTTACACCAACAAGCAAGGCAACAGCAGCTACTACACGGCTGACGGCAATAGCATGCGCAAGGCGTTCATCCGCACGCCGGTGGACTTCGCCCGCATCAGCTCGAAGTTCTCAATGGGCCGCAAACACCCGATCCTCAACAAGATCCGCGCCCACAAAGGCGTTGATTACGCTGCGCCACGCGGTACGCCAATCAAGGCTGCCGGTGACGGTAAAGTGCTGCTCGCCGGGCGTCGTGGTGGCTACGGTAACACCGTGATCATCCAGCACGGCAATACCTACCGCACGCTGTACGGCCACATGCAAGGTTTCGCCAAAGGCGTGAAGACTGGCGGTACCGTGAAACAGGGCCAGGTCATCGGTTACATCGGCACCACCGGCCTGTCCACCGGCCCGCACTTGCACTATGAATTCCAGGTCAACGGCGTTCACGTCGATCCGCTGGGCCAGAAGCTGCCAATGGCTGATCCGATTGCCAAAGCCGAGCGCGCTCGCTTCCTCGCACAGAGCCAACCGCTGATGGCGCGCATGGATCAAGAGAAGGCCACCATGCTGGCTTCGAGCAAGCGTTAAGCCATGGCCCTTTATATCGGTGTGATGTCCGGAACCAGCCTCGACGGCCTGGACATTGCCCTGATCGAACAGACCTCGGCGATCAAACTGGTCGCCACGCACTACATTCCCATGCCTGAATCCCTGCGCGCAGAGCTGCTTGGCTTGTGCGCCAGCGGCCCCGACGAGATTGCCCGTTCGGCGATTGCCCAGCAAAACTGGGTGAAGCTTGCCGCACAGGGCGTTCATACCCTTCTCGATCAGCAGCAACTCAAACCTGAAGCCATTCGCGCGATCGGCAGCCACGGCCAGACCATTCGCCACGAACCAGCGCGCGGCTTTACCGTGCAGATAGGCAACCCTGCCCTGCTCACTGAATTGACCGGCATCACGGTAGTCAGTGACTTCCGCAGCCGCGATGTCGCTGCCGGCGGTCAGGGTGCGCCTCTGGTTCCAGCCTTCCATGAAGCGTTGTTCGAAGAGCGTACCGGTAACCAGGCCGTCTTGAATGTCGGCGGTTTCAGCAATCTGAGTCTGATAGAGCCGACCAAGCCTGTAGCCGGTTTCGACTGCGGCCCGGGAAATGTTCTGATGGACGCATGGATTCACCAGCAGCACGGCGAAAACTACGACCGCAATGGCGACTGGGCAAAATCAGGCTCTGTTGAGCCAATCCTGTTGAAGGCACTGCTCAGCGATCCATTCTTCGTCACCAAAGGCCCGAAAAGTACCGGTCGCGAAGTGTTTAACCTGCCGTGGCTGGAACAACACTTGTCCCTGCTGCCAGCCTTCGTAGCAGAAAACGTACAGGCCACGCTGCTTGAGCTGACAGCCCTGACCATCGTCGAGTCGCTCCAAAGCGCGCAGGCTGATACGCAGGAACTGCTGGTTTGCGGCGGCGGCGCGCACAACAACACACTGATGAAACGCTTGGCCGACCTGCTACCAGAAACAACGGTCGCCAGCACCGCGACTCATGGCGTTGATCCTGACTGGGTCGAAGCCATGGCCTTCGCCTGGCTGGCTCATTGCTGTCTCGAAGGCATTGCCGCCAACCGCCCAAGCGTCACTGGAGCTCGCGGACTTCGAGTACTGGGCGCCATCTACCCCGCCTAAAGAACACATACAGCAAAACGCCGCAGAACCGTAAGGCTCTGCGGCGTTTTGTTATCTGAAACGAAAAGCGATCAGATCGAGAACGAAGACCCGCAACCACACGTCGTGGTGGCGTTCGGGTTCTTGATCACGAAGCGCGAACCCTCCAGACCTTCCTGGTAGTCCACTTCAGCACCCGCCAGGTACTGGAAGCTCATCGGATCGACCACCAGACTCACGCCTTCGCGCTCGACGATGGTGTCGTCCTCGGCGACATCTTCATCGAAGGTGAAACCGTACTGAAACCCAGAACAACCGCCGCCCGTAACGAATACGCGCAGCTTCAAGCGATCATTCCCCTCTTCATCGACCAGGCTCTTCACCTTGTGCGCGGCACCGTGGGTGAATTGCAAAGCCGTGGGGGTGAAGGATTCGACGCTCATGCTGACTATCTCCCGGCGTTACGCCGCCATAATGCGTGATGACGCGCATTATCCGCTTGTCCGAGAAAATCGGTCAACTATTAGAGGAGCAGCGGCAAGATTCAAGCTGTGAGCTTCAAGCTTGCCGCTTACAACTTGTAGCTGCCCTTATGGCAGCATACCGGCGTGGGACAGCCCGAAGCGCTCGTCCAGCCCGAACAGGATGTTCATGTTCTGTACCGCTTGGCCCGACGCGCCCTTGACCAGGTTATCAATCACCGACAGCACCACCACCAGATCGCCATCCTGCGGACGGTGAACGGCGATACGGCAAACGTTGGCACCCCGCACGCTACGGGTTTCCGGATGGCTGCCGGCCGGCATCACGTCGACGAACGGTTCGTTGGCATAACGCTTTTCAAACAGCGCCTGCAGATCCACCGAACGATCAACCACGCTCGCGTACAGCGTGGAGTGAATGCCACGGATCATCGGCGTCAGGTGCGGAACGAAGGTCAGACCAACGTCCTTGCCCGCTGCACGACGTAGCCCTTGGCGAATTTCCGGCAGGTGACGATGACCTTTCACCGCGTAGGCCTTCATGCTTTCCGACGTTTCGGAGTACAGCGAGCCGACAGCCGCACCGCGACCGGCACCGCTGACGCCGGATTTGCAGTCGGCGATCAGACGCGACGTGTCCGCCAGACCAGCCTCGAGCAACGGCAGGAAACCCAGTTGCGTTGCGGTTGGGTAGCAACCCGGCACCGCGATCAGGCGGGCCTTCTTGATCTGCTCGCGATTGACTTCCGGCAGACCGTAGACCGCTTCGTCCAGCAACTCGGGCGCGCCGTGCGGCTGGCCGTACCATTTGGCCCATTCTTCAGCGTCTTGCAGACGGAAGTCCGCCGACAGGTCGATGACCTTGGTGCCCGCTGCCAGCAACTCGCCAGCCAATGCGTGAGCCACACCGTGCGGCGTGGCGAAGAACACCACGTCGCAAGCACCGAGGGTCTTAATGTCCGGCACGCTGAAGGCGAGACCATCGTAGTGGCCGCGCAGGTTCGGGTACATGTCAGCCACGGCCAGACCGGCCTCGGATCGGGAAGTGATCACAACCACTTCTGCCTGCGGATGCTGCGCCAACAGACGCAGCAATTCGACACCGGTGTACCCCGTGCCGCCGACGATACCGACCTTGACCATGACCTGCCCTCAAAGAACCCACTGGAAAGCCGTCGATAATAGGGGCCGCGCGCGCCTGCGACAACCGTCAAGGTGACGTGCGGACGCTCAAGCCTCTACTATCCGGCTTACCGTGAATTAGGGAATAACTAAAATGCTCTATCTGTGGATCAAAGCGTTTCACATTGTCAGTGTCGTTTGCTGGTTTGCCGGGCTGTTTTATTTGCCGCGACTGTTCGTTTATCACGCGCAAAGCGAAGACACGATCAGCAAAGAACGCTTCAGCGTGATGGAGCGCAAGTTGTATCGAGGGATCATGGGCCCGGCGATGATCGCGACGCTGATCTTTGGCGGCTGGCTGATCTACCTCAACCCGAGCCTCTTCAGCATGGGTGGCTGGATTCACGCCAAACTGACGCTCGTCGTCTTGCTGATCGGCTACCACCACATGTGTGGTGCGCAGGTTAAACGTTTTGCCCGTGGCGAAAACACCCGCAGCCATGTCTTTTATCGCTGGTTCAATGAAGTGCCGGTTCTGATATTGCTGGCTATCGTAATTCTGGTCGTGGTCAAGCCGTTCTAACTTCAACAAGAACAGATCTTTGGGGTACTCATAATGTCGCTGCCCGCTTTGCTCGAACAACGTCTGCGTCTGCCAGTGGTGGCCGCGCCGATGTTCCTGATTTCCAATCCTGAGCTGGTGCTCGCCTGCTGCCGTAATGGCGTGGTCGGCAGTTTTCCAGCCTTGAACCAGCGCGAAAGCAGCGGCTTCAAAGCCTGGCTGGAACAGATCGAAGCGGGACTGGCGACACTGGATAACCCGGCGCCATACGCGGTAAACCTGATTGTTCACAACAGCAACCCGCGCTTGCAGGCGGACTTGAACATCTGCGTCGAACACAAAGTGCCGATCGTCATCACCAGCCTCGGCGCAGTGAAGGAGTTGGTCGACGCGGTACACAGCTATGGCGGTCTGGTGTTCCATGACGTGACCACTCGCCGACATGCCGAGAAAGCCGCCGAGGCGGGTGTCGACGGTTTGATCGCCGTTGCTGCGGGCGCCGGGGGCCATGCCGGGACCTGGAGTCCCTTCGCGCTGATCGCAGAGATCCGCCAATTCTTCGATAAAACCCTGCTGCTTGCAGGATGTCTTAACCACGGCCATGAGATTCTCGCCGCACAACTGCTCGGCGCGGATTTGGCCTACTTCGGTACGCGATTTATCGGTACCACGGAAAGTCATGCGCCTGACGCCTACAAGGAGATGCTACTGACAGCCAAGGCTTCGGACATCATCCATACTCCAGCGGTCTCGGGAGTGCCGGCGAGTTTTATGCGTCAGAGTCTGGAGGCGGCCGGCTTCGACATGGCTGCTCTGCAAGGCAAAGGCGAAGTGAATTTCGGTGACAAGCTCAAACCGATCAGCGACGAAGCCAAAGCCTGGAAGACTGTGTGGTCGGCCGGTCAAGGCGTCGGGCAGATCGATGACCTGCCGAGCGTGGATCAATTGATCGCACGACTGGACGCCGAGTATCGCCTGGCCCAGGAACGCGCGGCACAGTTGCCGAAACGCTGGCCACGCTAAGAAAATCAGGCCAGCCCCAGCGGACTGGCCTTACACTGCTGACCTTTCAATTTTTTCGCGACAAGGATGCCTCGGCCATGAGCGAACCCCGTTACAAGATCGTGTTCGACGGTGCTCTACAGCCCGGTGTCGATATCACCACGGCCAAACTCAATCTGGCAGATCTGTTCAAAAGCGATGTGGCCGCCATTGAACGTCTTTTCAATGGCAGCGTCGTCGCACTCAAGCGTGATCTTTCCCACAGTGATGCCCAAACGTACCTGCAGGCACTGAACAAAACCGGGATCGCTGCACGTATCGAAACGGAAACGGCCATCGAGCTGAATCTGGCCGATGTTCATGAGCATGCTCCGGTTGTCGCGGAACCTGACTCGCCTTACGCGCCGCCTCGCGCCAACGTCGGTGAAAATCTGCCGGCGTTCGCCACGCTCAAGCCGTTCAGCGTCGAAGGGCGGATCGGCCGCCTGCGTTTTCTGGCCTGGACAATGGTGCTGAGCCTGGTGACATTGCCCATTGTCGGCGTATTCGCCCTGCTGGCTTTGGGACTGGTCGCAGGTGATTCAACCACCGGCCTGATCATTGGCGGGATCTTCGCGTTCTTCCTGTTTATCGCTTTCCTGATCGTCAGCATTCTGTTCAGCGTTCAGCGCCTGCACGACATCGGTTGGTCGGGCTGGCTCTGGCTACTGAACCTGGTGCCATTCGTGGGCAGTTTCTTTCCGCTGGTGATTATGGTCGTACCGGGCAACACCGGCGCCAACCGTTACGGCCCTCCCCCACCGCCCAACAGCACCGCCGTGAAAGTGCTGTGTTCCCTGTGGATCGTGTTCTTCGCGCTGATCTTTGTCGGTGGCATGCTGGGCGGGATCTCGGCGATCCAGCAGGAGTACGAAAGCAATCTGGAAAGCAGCTACGAAAGTGGCTCGGTGACCACTGATGAAGTCGAAGTAGAGGTCGAAGCGCCAGCGGATTCCGCCGACGAAGCAGCCGAAGCGGCGCAGGCCCCTGTAGACTCTGCGAAAGAATGAACAGCGCTCCCCGCCGTGACACCCGCGTCGCCGGCGCGGAGCTGTTGCGATGGAGAATTGCATGACCCGTTACGCTCTGATCACTGGCGCCTCCAGCGGCATCGGCCTGGCACTGGCCGAGGCGCTGGCCCGGCGCGGCCGCAGCCTGATTCTGGTGGCACGACAACGTGATCAGCTGGAAAGTATTGCGATCGAACTGACCCAGCGCTTTGGCGTCGAGGTACTGTTCCGCGCCTGTGATCTGGGCGAGCCATTGCGTCTGTCCGGCTTCCTGCTGGAACTGGAAGAAGGTGACCGGCAGATCGACTTGCTGGTCAATTGCGCCGGCATCGGCACCTGCGGCCCGTTTCTCGCGCAGGACTGGATGACCGAGCAGGATCTGATCGAAGTGAACATCCTCGCCCTCACCCGCTTGTGTCACGCCATTGGCAACAGCATGGCGTTGCAGGGAGGCGGGCAGATTCTCAATGTCGCCTCGGTGGCCGCATTCAACCCCGGCCCGTGGATGAGCACTTACTACGCCAGCAAGGCGTATGTGCTGCACTTCTCCGAGGCCTTGCGGGTCGAACTAAAACAAAGCGCGGTGAAGGTTTCGGTGTTGTGCCCTGGCCCGACTCGCACGGCGTTTTTCCGTACGGCGCAACTCAACAGCGACAAACTCAAAGACAGCAAACTGTTGATGAGCCCTGAGGAAGTCGCGCTGTACACCGTGCGCGCCCTCGACAAGAACCGGGCGATCATCATTCCGGGGCGGCGCAATCGCTGGTTCGCGTTTTTGCCGCGACTGGGTTCGCGCTGGCTTAATCGCACCATTGTCGGCATGGTCAATAAAGCCTATTGCCCGCGCTAAAGAATCCGGATTCAACGCGGTACACTCGATTCAGCCCAAACAACGGAGAAAGCAGCAGTGGATACTCTGTTCACCAAAATCATCAACCGGGAAATCCCGGCCAAGATCATTTACGAGGACGACCAGGTTCTGGCGTTCCACGACATCGCCCCGCAGGCACCGGTGCATTTCCTGGTGATCCCGAAAAAACCGGTGCGCACCCTCAATGACCTGACCGAAGACGACAAGGCACTGGCCGGGCATATCCTTTTCACTGCACAGCGTCTGGCGCTGGAGCTTGGCTGCGAAGAAGGTTTCCGTGTGGTGATGAACTGCAATGAAAAGGGTGGGCAGACCGTCTACCACATTCACATGCACGTACTCGGTCAACGGCAGATGAACTGGCCACCGGGTTGATTGAAGACAGAATCGGTGGGAGCGCCCTGCTCCCACATGACCCAGCGCAAACCTTCGCCGGCCGATTCGGTTAAACTGGCCGCCGAGATTCTTCCCGGAGGTCAGCATGACTACCCAACGTCACTACTCGCCGATTGACCGTCTTCTGCTGCAAGCCGATGCCGCGATGCGTACCCTGTTGCCCTTCAGTGGCCAGCCGTACCGTCCATCGCCAGCAATTTTGCAGCCAGACACTCAGATGAGCGACGAAGACACCCGCCACGTCGCCGGCCTGATGCGCATCAACCATACCGGTGAAGTCTGCGCGCAGGCGCTGTATCAGGGACAGGCACTGACCGCCAAGCTGCCTCAGGTACGCGAGGCCATGGAGCACGCCGCCGAAGAAGAGATTGATCATCTGGTCTGGTGCGAACAGCGCATTCACCAGTTGGGCAGCCATACCAGCGTTTTGAATCCGCTGTTTTACGGCATGTCGTTCGGGATTGGCGCAGTGGCCGGGTTGATCAGCGACAAGGTCAGCCTCGGGTTTGTCGCGGCGACCGAGCATCAGGTGTGCAAGCATCTGAACGAGCATCTGGAACAGTTGCCGGCCGAGGACGAGAAGTCCCGGGCGATTCTGGAGCAGATGCGCATTGATGAAGAACATCATGCGGAAAGTGCGCTGGAGGCTGGTGGGTTCCGTTTTCCGGCGCCGGTGAAGTTCGGGATGAGTATTCTGGCCAAGGTGATGACCAAGAGTACTTATCGGATCTGAGAACGGTATTGCTGCAGAGGGCCCCTTCGCGAGCAGGCTCGCTCCCACAAGGGGGGTGGCAGAAATGAAAAAGGCGACCGAAAGGTCGCCTTTTTTGTGCCCGGGAATCTTAGGTCGGCATGTTGCGCGCGTAGAAGATTTCGAGCATTTCGTGTTTCACACGATCGGTCACCTGAGCGCGTTGCTCGGGGGACAGGTTGCTGGTGGCGTCGCCGAACAGGTAGTTATCCAGTTCGAAGTTCTTCAGCAGCATTTTGGTGTGGAACAGGTTTTCCTGGTACACGTTCACGTCGGTCATCTGATACGCGTCGCGGGTGTCTTCGGAGAGGTAGTTCTGGATCGAATTGATCTCGTGGTCGATGAAGTGCTTGTTACCTTCAACGTCACGGGTGAAGCCGCGCACACGATAATCCACAGTCACGATGTCCGAATCGAACTGGTGAATGAGGAAATTGAGCGCTTTCAGCGGTGAGATGACACCACACGTCGACACGTCGATGTCCACACGGAAGGTTGCAATACCGTCGTCCGGATGGATTTCCGGGTAGGTGTGCACCGTGATGTGGCTCTTGTCGAGGTGGGCCAGGATAATTTCGGGCAATGGGCCCGGCGACTCTTCAATCTGGCTTTCAGTCGGGGTTACCGGCTCTTCAGAAATCAGAATCGTGACGCTGGCGCCCTGAGGTTCGTAGTCCTGACTGGCAATGTTCAGGATGTTGGCACCAATGATCTCAACAACTTCTGTGAGAATCTGCGTCAGGCGTTTCGCGTTGTACTCTTGATTGATGTACTCAACGTAAGCCTGCTGGTCTTGCGGGGTTTCCGCGTAGCAGATGTCATAGATGTTGAAGCTCAAGGTCTTTGTCAGGTTATTGAACCCGTGGAGCTTGAGTTTGCTTTTCACCGTTAAAAACTCTCTATGTATGCGGCCCGGCCGCGTGATCAAGCATGCCCGTCAAGTGCGAACAACGCACCTGCGTAGGACGGTTAACACCTCTTCGCGATGGCGATTTTGGTTATCTGTTCAGGCGGCTGATCCGTCGGCTGACCGATCACTGCCCTGAAAAAAGTGGCGCATTATGCAGACGTCAGCGGGGGATCGCCAGAGTCTGCACTGCTTTTATGATAGTTGAATGTCGGATCAACCGAGTTCGACGATTTCGTAGTCGTGGGTGATTGCCACGCCGGCCGCGCCGAGCATGATCGAGGCAGAGCAATACTTCTCCGCGGACAACTCGATGGCACGCTTGACCTGGGCTTCTTTCAAGCCACGGCCCTTGACCACGAAATGCATGTGGATCTTGGTGAATACCTTCGGATCTTCGGTCGCGCGTTCGGCTTCGAGGAAGACTTCGCAGCTTTCGACGGCCTGACGGGACTTTTTCAGAATGCTGACCACGTCGAAGTTGCTGCAACCGCCCACACCGAGCAGGAGCATTTCCATCGGGCGAACACCCAGATTACGACCACCGGCGTCCGGCGGACCGTCCATGACCACGACATGACCGCTGCCGGATTCGCCGAGGAACATGGCTTCGCCAGCCCATTGGATGCGTGCCTTCATCGCCAAGACTCCACTGTAGAAAAAAGGGTCGCCAGCTTAGCACAGCGCCCCGGCCTGACAGCGAGCGCAGATCCTAGGACGGATGCCTCCGCGACGTAGGTAATTTCTCGAATTTTCGACGAAGTGTCTGTTAAGCTGGCGCCAATTCGCTGGCGCCCATGCCAGCTGTGTAGCGACCGCCTTCAGCGCCTCATAAAAAAACCAAACATCACCGTGCAGTCTTTTCGGGATACAACCATGGTTGCTATTACCCCCACACCCAAAATCAAGAATCTCGACAAGCTGTTGATGCATTGCCAGCGCCGTCGCCATGCGGCCAAGAGCAACATCATCTGTGCCGGCGATCGCTCGGACACGCTGTACTTCATTATCAAAGGCTCGGTGACGATCCTGATCGAGGATGACGATGGCCGCGAGATGATCATCGCCTATCTCAACGCTGGGGACTTCTTCGGTGAGTTGGGTCTGTTCGAACAAGCCGGCCAGGAACAGGAACGCAGTGCCTGGGTGCGCGCCAAGGTCGAGTGCGAAACCGCGGAAATCAGCTACGCCAAGTTCCGCGAACTGTCGCAGCAGGATCCAGACATTCTTTACGTGCTTAGCGGACAAATCGCACAACGCCTGCGCAACACCACGCGCAAGGTTGGCGATCTGGCGTTCTTTGACGTAACCGGTCGTGTTGCCCGCTGCCTGCTTGAGTTGTGCAAACAGCCGGACGCGATGACGCATCCGGACGGCATGCAGATCAAGGTGACCCGTCAGGAAATCGGCCGGATTGTCGGTTGCTCGCGGGAGATGGTCGGTCGCGTGCTCAAGGATCTTGAGGAACGCAACCTGGTCGATGTGAAAGGCAAGACCATGGTGGTCTTCGGTACGCGATAAACCGTGACGTCAGGCGTTGTACATCTGCGCCAGCATCAGACGAAACAACTCATCGAGACGCGCCAAGGCCCGTGGCGCGTTGAATTTTTCATGCAGGGCAATGTGGCTTTGCGCCCGCACCCGCTGTTCCAGGCCACACGCTTCGTTGAAGCGATTGACCGCCGCAACCATCGATTCGCGCTCGTTATCCATCAGCATCGCACCGTGCACCAGACCGACCGGACGCTGTCCGCCCTGACTCTGGCGCCAGCGCTGCGCGGTGCCGACCATTTTTCGGCCGTCGAGGTTGACGTTGAAACGACCGTCGCAGAATGCGCCGTCGATTTCACCCAACGATGATGTGCCGCCCAATTCATCCAGTAACTGACAGATCGGATCGCAGAGACGGTGGTAGCCTGTTTCGATGCGATTGAGGTCGCCTTCGCTGCGCGGTGGCGCGTAGACCAGAGCGATGTTGATCGTCGCGGCAGATTGCGGGACCGGTTCGCCGCCGGTTTCACGCAGCAGGACGGGCCAACCAGCGGCGGCAGAGACTTCGCAGGCGTGCTCGAAACCGGGCAGACGATTGAGGCGGCGTGGCATGACCAGGGCCCGATCGCTGGGTTGCCAGAATAAAAGGCCGAATTCTGCGTCGCCGGCGCAGACCGAGGCCAGCAAGTCTTGTTCGGCTAACAGGCCGGCTTCGATGGTCAGCGGGGTTGGCAGCGACATGGAGGGCTCCGGCAGAGTGAACATCTTTAGCGGATTTTAGGGCCTCTTCGCGAGCAAGCTCGCTCCCACAGGAGAAATGCATTCCAATGTGGGAGCGAGCTTGCTCGCGAAAGGGTCGACTCAGTCTGAAAGAATATCAGTCGAGGGTCGAACCGCTGATGGAAGTGCCACGCTCCGGGAAGAACAGACGCTGCAGCTCAGTGCCCGGACTTTCCGCACGCATGAATGCTTCGCCCACCAGGAACGAATACACGTCGCTGATTTCCATCAGCTCGACATCGGCACGGTTGAGAATGCCGCTCTCGGTAATCACCAAACGATCGCGCGGAATGCGCGGCAGCAGGTCGAGGGTGGTTTCCAGACTGACTTCAAAGGTGTGCAGGTTACGGTTGTTGACCCCGACCAGCGGCGTGTCGAGGGTTTTCAACGCACGCTCCAGCTCATCGCCGTCGTGCACTTCGACCAACACATCGAGACCAACGCTTTTGGCCACAGAGGCCAGCTCGGCCATTTTCACGTCATCCAGTGCGGAGACGATCAACAGCACACAGTCAGCGCCCAGCGCACGGGCTTCGACGATCTGGTAAGGATCTATCATGAAGTCCTTGCGGATCACCGGCAGGCTGCATGCGGCACGGGCCTGTTGCAGGTAGGCGTCGGCGCCCTGGAAGTAATCGATGTCGGTCAGTACGGACAGGCAAGTCGCCCCGCCCTTCTCGTAACTTTTGGCGATGTCGGCGGGAACGAAGTCCTCGCGGATCACGCCTTTGCTCGGCGAAGCCTTTTTGATTTCGGCGATCACCGCAGGCTGCTTCTTCTTGGCTTGTGTCAGCAATGCCTGGGCAAAACCACGGGGTGCATCGGCCGCCTTGGCCAGACTTTCCAGCTCGCTCAGACTGACACGAGCGCTACGCTCGGCAACTTCCTGAACTTTGCGGGCCAGAATGTTTTCCAGAACCGTCGGTACACTCATCCCTCATTCTCCACTCTGAATACCGCGGTAAAGGCACCCAACTCCTCGAGTTTTTCCCGAGCGAGACCGGTGTGCAGGGCGTCGTGCGCAAGCTCCACGCCCTGTTTCAAACTGCTGGCCAGGTCGGCGGCATATAGCGCGGCACCGGCATTGAGCACAATCATTTCAGCGGCTTTCTGGCCGTTTTCGGTTTTGCGTTTGCCGAGTGCGTCACGGATCAGCGCCAGCGACGCTTCCGGACCTTCAACCGACAGACCGTGCAGGCTCTGGCTCTTCATGCCGAGATCTTCCGGCTCGACCCAATATTCGCTGATTTCGTTGTTTTTCAGCTCGGCAACGAAGGTCGGTGCGGCGAGACTGAACTCGTCCAGGCCGTCCTTCGAATGCACCACCAGCACATGCTTGCTGCCCAGGCGCTGCAAGACTTCTGCCAATGGCCGGCACAGTGCCTGGGTGAACACGCCCACTACCTGATGTTTCACACCGGCCGGATTCGTAAGCGGGCCGAGCATGTTGAACAGCGTACGCAAGCCGAGATCGCGGCGCGGGCCGGCGGCGTACTTCATCGCTTTGTGGTGGGTCTGGGCAAACATGAAACCGATGCCGACGTTGTCGATGCAACGGGCGACCTGCACCGGCGTCAGGTTCAGATAAATGCCGGCAGCTTCGAGCAAGTCGGCACTGCCGCTCTTGCCCGATACCGCGCGGTTGCCGTGTTTGGCCACGGTGCAACCGGCAGCGGCAACAACAAACGAAGAGGCGGTCGATACGTTGAATATGTTCGCGCCATCACCGCCAGTGCCGACCACGTCGACAACGCCGTCGAGTGTCTTCAGTTCAACCTGATCAGCCAGCTCACGCATCACCGACACAGCGCCGACGATCTCGTCGATGCTCTCGCTCTTCATGCGCATGGCCATCATGAACGCGCCGATCTGCGCGTCGCTGCATTGGCCGGTCATGATTTCGCGCATCACATCGCGCATTTCATCGGTGCTGAGGTCGAGGTGATCGACGATACGGCTCAGGGCTGTCTTGATATTCATGGGAAGTCCTTAGCGCGTGCCGCCGGTTTGTTTGAGGAAGTTGGCAAACAGTTCATGGCCCTGCTCGGTCAGGATCGACTCGGGGTGGAACTGTACGCCCTCAATGTTCAGGGTCTTGTGACGCAGGCCCATGATTTCGTCGACCGAACCGTCGTCGTGCTGGGTCCACGCGGTCAGCTCCAGGCAATCAGGCAACGTGTCGTGCTTGACGATCAGCGAGTGGTAGCGGGTGACGGTCAGCGGGTGATTGAGACCGGCGAAAACGCCCTTGTCCTCGTGGAATACCGGACTAGTCTTACCGTGCATCACTTGCCGGGCGCGGACTACATCACCGCCAAAGGCCTGGCCGATGGATTGGTGGCCAAGGCAAACGCCGAGGATCGGCAGTTTGCCGGCAAAGTACTTGATGGCTTCGATGGAAATGCCGGCTTCGGTCGGTGTGCACGGACCTGGGGAAACCACGATGCGCTCAGGCTTGAGTGCTTCGATTTCGGCGATGGTCAGTTCGTCGTTGCGCACGACCTTGACCTCGGCTCCCAGCTCGCCGAGGTATTGCACAACGTTGTAAGTAAAGGAGTCGTAGTTGTCGATCATCAGCAACATGGCGTGTCGAACCTCTTGAATTCTGATTTGAAAACAGCCTTCAGATCACTTGCCCGCAGGGCGCTGCACGATGTCGGACGCAGGAAGACGCGTCGGCACAGCGGCATTTCAAACAGGCAAGGAAGGCAAAGCGATACAGATCCGGCGGGGCCGGCAGAAAAGATTCAGGCGCGCCAACGCCAGCGGGCGTGTGCCTTGATGACTTGATCCAGAAGTTTGCTGGTGATCAACACGGGGAAGGTCTCGTTCATACGTTCCGGCACAGTAACTTAGCTGGGCGGAGCGTGCAATATGGCCAGGGCTGCGGGAGATAAAACCGGGGGAGGATTCGCGACCGATGGCAAAACGCCGGGAGTTTTTGGTACTGTCGTTTCGTTCACCTACAACAATAAATAAACGGACTTGCTCATGATCAAACAGACGTTGTTTGTACCGCTGGCTGGCTGCCTGCTCGCACTGGCTTGTGCTCAGGCCAATGCTGCACCCAATCCTTATTCCAGTTTCATTGTGTTTGGCGACAGCCTCAATGATGCCGGCACCTTCACCGACACTGGCGGACCGGCCGGCTCCACCGAGCGTTACACCAACCGCACCGGGCCGGTGTATCAGGATGGCAGCGGTGAGCTGTACTCATTGAACTCCACGCAGTTGCTCGGCGGACGTCTTGGCTTTTCGCCAGACCAGACAGCCTCTTCCAGCTCCGCCGTGCGCGCCGAAAACGGCCAGCCGGACGGCAACAACTGGGCGGTGGGCGGCTATCGTACCGACCAGATCCTCGACTCGATCACCACGCAATCCGCTACCGGCGAACGCACCCGCGCCGGTTACTTGCCCTCCAATGGCTTCCGCGCCGATCCGAAAGCGCTGTATTACATTTCCGGCGGCGGTAACGACTTCCTGCAAGGTCGCATTCTCAGCCTGCCGCAAGCCAACGCCGCTGCAGATCGACTGGCCGACAGCGTGCAAACCCTGCAAACCGCCAGCGCCAAATACGTGATGGTCTGGCTGTTGCCTGATGTGGGGCTGACGCCGGCCATCAACGGTACGCCGCTGCAAGCTTTCAGCAGCCAACTCGCCACCCAGTTCAACAGTCAGTTGGTCACGCGCCTGCAAGGCATCAACGCCGAAATCATTCCGCTGAACATTCCCGTATTGCTCTCGGAAGTGTTTGCCGACCCGGGGCGCTTTGGCCTCGCGACCGATCAGAACCTGACCGCGACTTGCTTCAGTGGCAGCGGCTGCACCGAGAACGCCCGTTACGGGATCAACAGTGCGACACCCGATCCGAGCAAGCTGATCTACAACGACGGCGTGCACCCGACCGAAGCCGGGCAAAAACTGATCTCCGACTACGCCTATTCCTTGCTCGCCGCACCGTGGGAACTGACGCTGCTACCAGAAATGGCTCACGCCACCCTGCGTGCGCATCAGGATGAACTGCGCAACCAATGGCAGGCGGATTGGGAAAACTGGCAAGCGGTCGGCCAATGGCGCGCGATTGTTTCCGCGGGTGGTCAGCATCTGGATGTCGACAGCCAGAGCAGCGGCGTCAGTGCCGATGGAGGCGGTTACAACCTCAACGTTGGTGGCAGCTATCGCTTGAATGAAGCCTGGCGCGTTGGTGTCGCTGGCGGCTTCTACCGGCAGAATCTCGAGGCCGGCCATAACGACTCGGACTACAAACTCAACAGCTACATGGCCACGGCATTTGCCCAGTACCAGCAAAATCGCTGGTGGGCTGACGCTGCTTTGACTGGCGGCAAACTCGACTACGACAACCTCAAGCGCAAGTTTGATCTGGGCGTCAGCGAAGGTGCGGAAAAAGGCGACACCGACGGTAGTCTCTGGGCCTTCAGCGCCCGCGTCGGTTACGACATCGCCCAACCGGGCAGCGAGTGGCACCTGTCGCCGTTCATCAGCGCCGACTACGCCAGCGTTGATGTCGATGGCTACTCAGAGAAGAGCAATCGTGCCACGGCGTTGACCTTTGATGATCAGACTCGTGATTCGAAACGTCTGGGCCTCGGCTTGCAGGGTAAATACAACATCACCCCGCAAACTCAGGTGTTCGGCGAATACGCTCACGAGCGTGAGTACGAAGATGACGTGCAGAAGGTGCGTATTGCACTCAATACTCTGCCGGCCAACGACTTCAAGCTTGAGGGTTATACGCCGCAAAGCCATTTGAACCGCTTGAGCCTGGGCGTCAGCCACAAGCTCACGGCTGATCTGGCGCTGCGTGGCGGTTACTCGTTGCGCAAGGATGATGACTTTACCCAGCAGGGTGTGAATGTTGGGGTCGTTCTGGACTTCTAAACCGCAGGCACAAAAAAGCGGCGCCCTCACAGGCGCCGCTTTTTTATTGCCGAACGCAAAGCAAATGTAGGAGTGAGCCTGCTCGCGATTGCGGATTAACATTCAACAGACTTGTTGACTGACCCACCGCTATCGCGAGCAGGCTCACTCCTACAAGGGTTTTGTGTTGGTCAAGCTTCCGGGGTTTGTTCGGCCAGGGCCACGGCACGGAACATCGCGCGGCGTTTGTTCAGGGTTTCTTCCCATTCCAGCGCCGGCACCGAGTCGGCGACGATACCGCCACCGGCCTGCACGTGCAGTTCGCCGTTCTTGATCACCGCCGTACGAATGGCAATTGCGGTGTCCATGTTGCCGTTCCAGGCGAAGTAACCGACCGCCCCACCGTAGACGCCACGCTTGACCGGCTCCAGTTCGTCGATGATTTCCATCGCGCGAATCTTCGGCGCCCCCGACAAGGTGCCCGCCGGCAGAATCGCCCGCAGTGCGTCCATCGCTGTCAGCCCTTTCTTCAACTGGCCAGTGACGTTGGAGACGATGTGCATCACGTTGGAGTAACGCTCGATGACCATCTTCTCGGTGAGCTTCACCGAGCCGATTTCCGAAACGCGACCGGTATCATTACGACCGAGGTCGATCAGCATCAAGTGCTCAGCGATCTCCTTATCGTCCGACAGCAGGTCTTGTTCCAGCGCCACGTCCGCTTCTTCGGTCGCGCCGCGTGGGCGAGTCCCGGCGATCGGGCGCACGGTGATCAGGTTGTCTTCAACCCGCACCAGCACTTCCGGCGAACTGCCGACGACATGGAAGTCGCCGAAGTTGAAGAAGTACATGTACGGCGTCGGGTTGAAGCAGCGCAGGGCGCGGTACAGATCGATCGGCGCAGCCTTGAAGTCGATCGACATGCGC
>NZ_CDROCK010000079.1:0-19115 GCF_977020205.1 Pseudomonas sp. AIG
CCGGGCGTTGTATGTCTGTTTCCGGGGTGGGGCCGTGATTGGCTGGGTTGGTTCTGTTTTTGTGTTTGTGGCGCTGGCCTACTTCGCCTACCGCCACAACCTGCCGCTGGCGCTGCGCTCGGCGCTGTATCCGCTGATCGGCAAACGCATCAACGGCCCCATCGGTTACGCGGTGGACGGTTTCGGCATCATCGCCACGGTGTTCGGTCTGGGCGCCGACATGGGCTTTGGGGTGCTGCACCTCAATTCCGGTCTCGACTATCTGTTCGGCATCGCTCACACCCAGTGGATTCAGGTTGGCCTGATCACGCTGATGATGGGCGCGGCGATCATCGTGGCCGTCTCCGGCGTCGATAAAGGCGTGCGGGTGATGTCCGACATCAACATGCTGCTGGCCTGTGCGCTGCTGCTGTTTGTGTTGTTCGCCGGGCCCACTCAGCACCTGCTCAACACCTTGATCCAGAATCTTGGCGACTACCTCGGCGCCTTGCCGATGAAGAGTTTCGACCTCTACGCCTACGACAAACCGAGCGACTGGCTCGGCGGCTGGACAGTGTTTTACTGGGCCTGGTGGATTGCATGGTCGCCGTTCGTGGGCCTGTTCATCGCGCGGATTTCCCGTGGCCGCACCATTCGTGAGTTCGTCTTCGGCGTGTTGCTGATTCCGCTCGGTTTCACCCTGGCGTGGATGTCGATTTTCGGTAACAGCGCCCTCGATCAAGTGCTCAATCACGGCATGAGCGCGTTGGGCATGTCGGCTATCGACAATCCGTCGATGAGCATTTACCTGTTGCTGGAAACCTACCCGTGGAGCAAAACCGTCATCGCCGTGACGGTGTTTATCAGCTTCGTGTTCTTCGTCACGTCTGCCGATTCCGGCACCGTGGTGCTCTCGACGCTGTCGGCCAAGGGCGGTAATCCGGACGAAGACGGACCGAAATGGCTGCGGGTGTTCTGGGGCGCAATGACCGCGTTGATCACCAGTGCGCTATTGTTCTCCGGCAGCATCGATGCGCTGAAATCGGCGGTGGTGCTGACCTCGTTGCCGTTCTCGTTGATTCTGTTGCTGATGATGTGGGGCCTGCACAAGGCGTTCTATCTGGAGTCGCAGAAACAGATCGCGCAATTGCATTCGCTGGCACCGGTCTCCGGTTCGCGGCGCGGCACGGGTGGCTGGCGCCAGCGCTTGAGTCAGGCGGTGCACTTCCCGTCGCGTGACGAGGTGTACCGTTTCATGGACACCACGGTGCGCCCGGCCATTGAAGAAGTGACGGCGGTGTTCGTCGAGAAGGGTCTGAACGTGGTCACGCAGCCGGATCCGGCGAATGACAGCGTCAGCCTGGAAATCGGCCATGGTGATGCGCATCCGTTTATCTACCAAGTGCAGATGCGCGGCTACTTCACGCCGTCGTTCGCGCGTGGCGGGATGGGCTCGAAGCAGCTCAACAATCGTCGCTACTATCGCGCCGAAGTGCACTTGAGCGAGGGCAGTCAGGACTACGATCTGGTCGGCTACACCAAAGAGCAGATCATCAACGACATCCTCGATCAGTACGAGCGGCACATGCAGTTCTTGCATTTGGTACGTTGATCGGCGGCTGGGCGCCGGGACGTTTACGACTCGGCGCTCAGCACCATGAACAACACCATCGCCGCCACCGGCACCCCGAATACCGCACTGCCAATGGCTATTTCCGATCCCACGGACTGTCCGGTATGCACCACTCCGACCGCACCATTGATCACCGTCAACGCCAGCCACAGCGCGGCGAAGCCGTAGGCCATGGTCTGGCGGCTGAAGCCGATGCGCTCGCCGATGTAGAGCATCAGGGCGAGCAGGATCAGGCCGAAGAAGATGATGATGGCGGTGTGCATGGCGGGTTCTGCCTGATGAATGGGTATCGCCTGAAAGACCGCTATCGCGAGCAGGCTCACTCCTACAGTGGAGCGTGGTTGCACATGAATTTTATGTACAACGCCCCCCCTGTAGGAGTGAGCCTGCTCGCGATAGGGTCACCTCGGTATCCTTTAAAGCATAGCCAATCCAGCCCCCGCCATATTCATCAGGTGCTCTCGCGTTCGATGACTTGGCACTGCAGCAGGTTCAGACGTTGCACTTCGTCGCTCGGCAACACGCCAAGACTTTCCAATACGCGGGTTGCGGCGAGCACGCCGATCTCCAGTGCCGGTGGTTTGATCGTACTCAGGCTGGGCAGCAGCATCTCGGCGAACGGGTAATCGCCGAAGCCGAGAACGGCGCAGTCTTCGGGGATTTTCAAACCGGCACGTTGCCCGGCGAGCAGGCCGCCGGCGGCGAGGTTGTCGTTGGCGAAGATGATCGCGTCGGGGCGTGGTGAGGCGTTCATCAGGGCGTCCATCGCCTGTTTGCCGGCTTCGAACGGTGCGCGATCAGCGTCGGGGGCGAAGACCCAGGGTTCCAGGCCGGATTCGCGCAGGGTCGCGGCATAGCCGTCGCGGCGCTCCAGTGCGCTGAAGTCCCCCAGCGCGCTGTTCTGCACGAACGCAATGCGTCGATAGCCTTTCCCAAGCAGATACTTCGCCGCCGTCACGCCCACTTCAAAATGCGAAAAACCGATCTGCATCGGCTCCCGATCCGGTTGGTAATCCCACGTCTCGATCACCGGAATATCCGCTTCGGCGATCATCTTCTCCGTGCCCGCACTGTGAAAGTGACTGGTCAGCACCAGCGCCGCCGGCGACCAGCCGAGAAACGCGCGCACGGCGTTTTCTTCTTGTTCAGTGCTGAAGTAACTCGACGCCAGCAACAGCTGATAACCATGCCGACTGAGGGTGTCGCTGAAGCCTTGAATGGTATTGGCGAAGATCGGTCCGGAGATATTCGGGATGACCATGCCGACGATTTTCCCTCGTGCCGAGGCCAGACCACCGGCCACCAGATTCGGCACGTAACCCAACTCAGCCACTACTGCCGCAATCCGCTCGCGACGCTCGGGCGAAACCTGCTCGGGCTGATTGAAATAGCGCGACACGGTAATCGCCGAAACCCCGGCCTCACGCGCCACGGCATTCAGGGTCACACGTCCGGCGCCACGGCGTTTGCGCGGTTTTTCTTCGCTCAAGGCTCGATCCTTCTTAAAAACCAAATCGCATATAAAAGTAATTTTTCAGTATTGGACGCTCTATGTGCAGCTTGCCAATACTGTCGATGGTAGCGCTAACAAAGCGCGCTGTCTGCTACTCGCTCGAGCGAATGCCCAAGACACCGATTCAGGCGCTGTCGTCGCAGAACGGCAGTGGTTAAGGGCCAATTTCGAGCGGGCAAACATGCACAACATTCCTGGGGCGACACACACACTGGCGCAGTCGATTCGCGCCGCCGGCTGGTTATTCACGGGGTTGGCGGTGCTGCCGTTGCCCAACGCATTCGCTGCCGAGAGCAGTGATCAAGAGCCGACACTCAAATCCGTGACCGTTACTGCCACGCGCCGCGAAGAGTCGCTGCAAAAAGTGCCGGTAGCGGTTTCGGTCATCGATGGCGAACAACTGGAACGCGACAACCGCAACGGCGTGGCGAGCATTGTTCAGCAAGTGCCGTCGCTGAACTTCCGCACTGGCGCGTCGAACAAGGACACGTCGCTGTTCGTGCGCGGCGTCGGTACGATTTCCACCTCGCCGGGCGTCGAGCCGACTGTGGCGACGGTGATCGATGGCGTGGTCTATGCGCGTCCCGGCCAATCCACTCTCGACTTGCTGGATCTGGAGCGCGTCGAAGTGCTGCGTGGCCCGCAAGGCACGCTGTTCGGCAAAAACGCCTCGGCCGGTGTGCTCAACATCACCAGCAAGGCACCGACCGCCGAGACTCACGGCTACATCGATCAGTCGTACTACAGCGGTAACGAAAGTCGCACCCGTTTCGGCATCGGCGGCAGCCTGATTCCGGAGACGTTGAAAGGCTCGATCAGCACGCTGTTCGGCACCTACGATGGCAACGTCGACAACAAGCACAACGGCCAGGAGGTCAACGGCTACAACCATCGCGGCGTGCGCGGCAAACTCGAATTTACGCCGAATGACGACATCACTTTCACCCTGATTGCCGACTACATGCAGTCCCACGACGACGGCCCCAATGGAGTGGTCAGCAAGTCGCTGACCCCGGCCTTCACCAACGCGCTGAGTCCGGTCAATGCAAGCAGCCACAACCGCGACATCAACACCGACACCCGCTCACACGTTGAGGACACCAACAAAGGTCTGTCCGGCCAGCTCGACTGGCAACTGGGCGATTACACCCTGACGTCGATTACCGCCTGGCGTGGCTGGGACAATACGCAGTATCAGGATGGCGACCGTCTCGGCACCGTGACCGCAGCGTTCCCCGGCACGGCGGACAAAGGTGATCTGGCCTTCGATCAATATTCGCAAGAGCTGCGTTTGGCCTCGCCGAAGGGTGAATTTCTCGAATACGTCGGTGGTCTGTTCTACATGCACGGCAAGGACGACGAGACCTATCAGCGCACGCTGACAACGACCACGCGCACCGACCGAGGCGTCGCCGATTACAGCACCACCAGCGACAGTTACGCCGTGTTTGGCGAGAGCACGCTGAACTTCACCTCGGACTTTCGCGGCATCGCCGGCCTGCGCTACACCCACGATGATCTGGAATACGATCACCGCCGCGTCTCGACTTCGGCGACCACCGTCAGCGGCATCCAACCGGCCACCAGCAGTTCAGGCTCTGTCGACGAAGATGGCTGGTCCGGCCGCCTCGGTGTGCAGTACGACTTGAGCGATACCGTCACCACTTACCTGACCTACTCGCGAGGCTACAAAGGCCCGGCCTACAACGTGTTCTTCAACATGCAGCCGCGCGACACCGAAGCGCTCAAACCCGAAACCTCGAACACCTGGGAAGCGGGCATCAAGGCGACGAGCTGGAACAATCGCCTGACCACCAACCTCGCAGTGTTCCACAGCGATTACGACAACTATCAGGCGAACTTCTTCGACACCGTCGCCGGCCAGGTTGTGACGCGTCTGATCAACGCCGGCAGCGTCAGCACCGAAGGTGTCGAACTCGACTACGCCTTGCAGGCGACCCAGCAATTGAAGCTGTCCGGCGCACTCGCCTACACCCGCGCCCGCATCGACGAATTCGCCTGCCCGGCGGGCGCAGCGGCGTCATGCAACGTCAACGGCAAACCGCTGCCGTTCAGTCCGGACTGGAAAAGCTACGTGCGCGCCGACTACAGCATCCCGCTGGATAACGGCCTGGATATCGAACTGGGTACCGACTACAGCTGGCAAAGCGAAGTGCAGTACGACATCAGCCAGAACGTTGACACCAAGCAAGGTGCTTACGGTCTGTGGAATGCCAGTGTCGCGCTGGCCGATTACAGCAATGGCTGGCGCGTGGCGCTGCTGGGCAAGAACCTCACCGACAAATCCTATTCGCCGTTGCTTGCCAGCGGTGGCAATTACATTTATCGCGCCGTGCCACGGGATGACGAGCGCTATTTCGGTGTGCAACTGCGCAAGGATTTCTGAGATGAGCAGACAGTTGAAACTCGGCGCATTCCTCATGGCCACCGGGCACCACGTGGCGGCGTGGCGTCATCCGGATGTACCGGCGAATGCGGGTCTGGATTTCGCCCATTACAAGCGGCTGGCGCAGATTGCCGAGGCAGCGAAGTTCGATACGTTGTTCGTTGCTGACAGCGTCGCCGCGCCGACTCAGGACATCGCCAGTCGCATGGCGCGTTCCGATCACTTTGAGCCGCTGACCTTGCTCTCGGCCCTGAGTGCAGTGACCGAGCACATCGGCCTGATTGCGACGGCGACCACCAGTTACAACGAGCCGTATCACGTGGCGCGCAAATTTGCTTCGCTCGATCACTTGTCGGGTGGGCGCGCGGGGTGGAACCTGGTGACCTCGGACAACGCCGCCGAGGCGCTGAATTTTGGTCGCGACGAGCATATCGGCCATGCCGAACGGTACAGCCGCGCTCGCGAATTTCATCAGGTGGTGACCGGGCTCTGGGACAGCTGGGAGGATGATGCCTTCTTTCGCGACAAGGCCAGCGGGGCGTATTACGACCCTGCGAAACTGCATGTGCTGGATCACGTCGGTGAACACTTCAGGGTCAAAGGTCCGCTGAACGTTGCGCGTTCGCCGCAGGGGCAACCGGTGATCGTTCAGGCTGGTTCTTCGGAGACCGGGCGCGAGTTGGCGGCGCAGACGGCTGAAGTGGTATTCACTGCGCAAACTTCATTGGCCAACGCCCAGGCGTTTTATGCCGACCTCAAAGGACGCTTGCCCAAGTACGGCCGCAGCGCCGATTCGTTGAAAATAATGCCCGGAATTTTTGTCGTGGTCGGCCGCACCGAAGCCGAAGCGCAGGAAAAATGTGAAACGTTTCAGCAATTAGTCGAACCCGAGGTTGGCGTCGCCTTGCTTGGGCGTATGCTGGGCAACTTCGATTTGTCGAAGTACCCGCTGAACGGGCCTTTGCCAGAGTTGCCGCTGACGGAAAGCGGTCAGCAGAGCCGGCAGAAACTGCTCACTGAGCTGGCGGGCCGGGATAACCTGAGCCTTGCCGAGTTGGGCCGCAAGATTGCCGGCGGGCGCGGGCATTACAGCCTGGTCGGTACGCCTCAGCAGATCGCGGATCGCTTGCAGGAATGGTTCGAACAGGGCGCGGCGGACGGCTTCAACGTGCTGGTACCGCACCTGCCGGGCGGGCTCGAAGATTTCGCCAATGGCGTGGTCCCGGAACTGCAACGGCGCGGGTTGTTCAGAACGGAGTATGAGGGTCGGACGTTGCGCGAGAACCTGGGCCTGGCCCGACCCGGCAATCGATTTGTGTAACACCCTTCGCGAGCAAGCTCGCTCCCACAGGGAAATGCATTCCAAAGGTGGGAGCGAGCTTGCTCGCGAAGCAGTCGACACCCATTTCAAGACAGACAAGAGAGGATTCGATGACTTACACCGCTGCCGAAAACCGCTATGACTCCATCCCTTACCGCCGCGTCGGGCGTAGCGGTCTGGTGCTGCCGGCGCTGTCGCTGGGCCTGTGGCACAACTTCGGTGACAGCACGCTGATCGACACACAGCGCGCCTTGCTGCGCACCGCGTTCGACCTGGGTATCAATCATTTCGACCTGGCCAACAACTACGGCCCGCCGTACGGCAGCGCCGAGATCAATTTCGGTCGTCTGTTGCGTGAAGACTTCAAGCAGTACCGCGACGAACTGATCATTTCCAGCAAGGCCGGTTGGGACATGTGGCCCGGCCCTTACGGCCAGGGCGGCGGTTCGCGCAAATACGTGCTGGCCAGCCTCGACCAGAGCCTGCAACGCCTGGGTCTCGACTATGTGGATATCTTCTATTCGCACCGCTTCGACCCGGACACCCCGCTGGAAGAAACCGCCAGCGCCCTCGCCACCGCCGTGCAACAGGGCAAGGCGTTGTACATCGGTATCTCGTCGTACTCCGGGGTGAAAACCCGTGAAATGGCGGCGTTGTTGAAAGAGTGGAAAGTGCCATTGCTGATTCATCAACCGGCGTACAACCTGCTTAATCGTTGGGTGGAAAAAGACCTGCTGGATACCACCGATGAACTCGGCACGGGCGTGATCGCTTTCACGCCGCTGGCGCAAGGTCTGCTCACCGACAAATACCTCAACGGCGTGCCGGCGGATGCGCGGGTCAATCGCCCGGGCGGTGGGTCCTTGCAGGCTTCGCACTTGTCTGAGGCCAACATCGCTCATGTGCGGGCGTTGAATGAAATTGCCAAGCGTCGCGGCCAGAGTCTGGCGCAACTGGCGCTGGCGTGGACGCTGCGGGATCCTCGGGTGACGTCGGCGCTGATCGGTGCGAGTCGGCCGGAGCAGATCATCGAGAACGTCGGGGCGCTGAAGAATCTGAGCTTCAGTGCTGAAGAGTTGGCGGAGATTGACCGGTTTGCCCAAGAGGGCGGGATCAATCTTTGGGAAAAACCTTCGACGGCAGAATAAGCCTCTCGAAGCTGATCGTTCCCACGCTCCGCGTGGGAATGCATCCACGGACGCTCCGCGTTCGGCTTTAGATGGGACGCAGAGCGTCCTGGGCGGCATTCCCACGCAGAGCGTGGGAACGATCAAGGTAGGAGCTGCCGCAGGCTGCGATCTTTTGATCCTAAAAAAACGGCACATCCCCCAACACCGTCGCCCGCTGCATCACCCGTCGCGCCGGCCGATAGTCATCCACCGCGTAATGCTGCGTCACGCGGTTATCCCAGAACGCAATATCGTCCTTTTGCCAACGCCAGCGAATGGTGAATTCCGGCCGCGTCGCATGGGCGAACAGAAACTTCAGAATCGCCTCGCTCTCGGTTTCCGACAGTTCATTGATCTTCGACGTGAAACCTTCATTGACGAACAACGAACGCCGGCCACTGACCGGATGCGTACGAATCACCGGGTGCGACAGCGGTGGATTCTTGCGTCGTGCTTCTTCCCACTGCGCCAATGCTTCTGGCGTGTTGCCATAGCGTTCCAGCGGAAACGAGCGAGTGAAATCGTGGGTCGCGGTCAGCCCCTCAAGCAAGCCTTTCAGCGGCGCCGACAGCGCTTCATAAGCAGCAATCCCGCTGGCCCACAAGGTGTCGCCACCAAACTCAGGCAGCAATTTAGCGCTGAGCACTGCGCCCATCGCCGGCGTCGGCAGGAAGGTCACGTCGGTGTGCCAGATCGCGTTGTCACGCACGTCGGTGACGGCGGTGTCGAGGATCAGTACTTCCGGCTGTTCCGGCACGTTCGGGTAGATCGGGTGAATGTGCAGGTCACCAAAGTACGCAGCGAAACGCGCCTGTTGCGGCGGCTCGATTGGCTGATTGCGGAAGAATAAAACCTGATATTTGAGTAGCGCCTGCTCGATGGCGTCGCGGTGTTCCAGGCTCAAAGGCTGGCTGATGTCGACGCCACTGATCTGTGCGCCGAGGGCTGAGCTTAATGGGGTGATGTTGAGGCTGCTCATGGTCTTTCTCTTCAATTTCGATCATCACTCCCTGTAGGAGCTGCCGCAGGCTGCGATCTTTTGATCTTGCTTTTAAGAAGATCAGAATCAAAAGATCGCAGCCTTCGGCAGCTCCTACACGGGGATTCAAAAACGGGATGTGTCAGTGGGCCTGGCCGTGCCATGGCACTAGTTTGCGCTGCAGGGCGCGCAGGCCCATTTCCATGGCGAAGGCGATCAGGGCGATGACCAGAATCCCCAGCACCACCACATCGGTGACCAGGAACTGCGCGGCCGACTGCACCATGAAGCCCAAACCGCTGGTGGCCGCAATCAGTTCAGCAGCAACCAAGGTCGACCAACCCACGCCCAGGCCAATACGCACGCCAGTGAGAATGTCCGGCAGAGCGCTCGGCAAAATCACATGGCGAATCAGCTGTACGCGAGTCGCGCCCAGCGACTGTGCTGCACGCAATTTCGCCGGATCTACAGTGCGCACGCCGGTCGCCGTGGCAATGGCAATCGGCGCAAAAATCGCCAGATAAATCAGCAACACTTTCGACAATTCGCCGATGCCGCACCAGATCACGATCAGCGGCAGATACGCCAGCGGTGGGATCGGGCGGTAGAACTCAATCAGCGGATCGAGCACGCCACGGGCGATGCGGTTGGCACCAATGGCGATGCCCACCGGCACAGCGGTCAAAATCGCAAAAAAGAGGCCCAGACCGATGCGGCTCAGACTCGCGCCGAGGTGCTGCCACAACGTCGAATCCATGTACCCCGTGGTCGCCAGCAGCCAACCTTTTTGCAGTACGGCGGACGGTGGCGGCAGGAACAGCGGCTCGATCAAACCGGTGGCCGTCACCGCCCACCAGATCGCCAGCAATACAAACAACGTCAGCAAGCTGATCCAGCGCGTGCTGAGGCTGCGGCGTACGGGACTGGCCACGGAAGCGCTGACGGGTTTTACCGCCGCAGAGGAAACGTCGTAACTGCTCATGCGCGCTCCTGCCGTTGCCCGGCACTGCGTTGCGAGAACACTTTGCCCAGTACGTGTTCGCGGGTTTCGATAAAACGCGGATCGGATTTGATCGCGCGGGCGGACTCGCCAGCGGCGTAACGCTGACCGAAGTCCAGGTGCAGGCGCTCGACGATTTGCCCCGGATTCGGCGCGAGCAGAATCAGGTCAGTGGCGAGGAACACCGCTTCTTCAATGTCATGGGTAATCAGGAAAACCGGCTTGGCGGTGCGCTGCCAGACTTGCAGCAATAACTCCTGCATCTGTTCGCGAGTGAACGCGTCGAGGGCGCCGAAAGGTTCGTCCATCAGCAACACGCGCGGGTCAGCAGCGAGGGCGCGGGCGAGGCCGACACGCTGCTTCTGACCACCGGACAGTTGCCAGATACGGCGGCTTTCGAAACCGCAAAGATCGACCAGCGCGAGCATTTCGCGGGCGATCTTTTCGCGTTTGTCTTTGGCGACACCGGCCAGCTCCAGACCGAATGCGACGTTGGCCAACACGTCCTGCCAGGGCAGTAACGCGTCATCCTGGAACACCACGCCACGTTCGGCGCTTGGGCCTTTGACCGGCACGCCGTCGAGGGTGATGCGCCCGGCGCTCGGTTCGACGAAACCGGCAATCAGGTTCAACAGCGAGGTCTTGCCACTGCCGGACGGGCCGAGGGCGACCAGCAATTGCTGAGGCCCCAGGGTCAGAGAAATATCCGCTAGCACCGGTTCCGGGCTGCCCGGGTACTGTGCGCTGATGCGCTCCAGCTGTAGCAAGGCCATCGCAGTTAACTCCCGATCAGTTGGTGATGAATTTGGCGCTGACGTACGGCGCGTAGTCCGGCAGAACGGCTTCGACCTTGCCTTGCTCCTTGAGGAACGCGGCGGTGTCGGTGATGGCTTTGGTGGTCGGCGCGCCGAGGGTGACGACCTGATCAGCCGCGAGCGGGTAGACGTTGCCTTGCAGCAGCAGCGGAATGTCGCTGGCCTTGGCGCCGGAGAGTTTCACCAGTTTGTCGACGTTGGATTGATCGGCGAGCCAGGCTTTCGGGTCTTTGCGATAGTCGGCGTAGGCGTCGAGGGTGACCTTGGCGAACGCGGTGACGATTTCCGGGTGCTTCTCGGCGAAGTCTTTGCGCACGATCCACGCATCGAAAGTCGGCGCGCCGAACTTGGCCAGTTCGCCTGAAGTGATCAGCACTTTGCCGTTTTCTTTGGCGACACCGAGTGCCGGATCCCAAACGTAGGTGGCGTCGATATCACCGCGTTTCCACGCGGCGATGATCGCTGGCGGTGCGAGGTTGAGCACGGTGACTTTCGACGGGTCGATGTTCCAGTGCTTCAGCGCCGCGAGCAGGCTGTAGTGACCGGTCGATACGAACGGCACGGCGATTTTCTTGCCGATCAGATCTTGCGGGGTCTTGATGCCGGAACCGTCACGGGCGACCAGTGCTTCGGCAGCGCCGATCTGGGTGGCGATGAGGAAAGTTTCGACCGGGACTTTGCGGGTGATCGCAGCGGTCAGCGGACTCGAACCGAGGTAGCCGATCTGCACGTCACCGGAGGCGATGGCGGCGATGATGTCGGCGCCGTTGTCGAACTTGCGCCAGGCGATATCGGCCTTGGTGGCTTTTTCGTAAGCACCGTCGGCCTGGGCGACTTTCGCCGGGTCAACGGTGGTTTGGTAGGCGACGGTGAGGTCGGCGGCCTGGGCCAGAAAACTCGCGGCAGCCAGTGAGGCCACGGCGAGCAGGCGAAGCGGGAAATTCAGTTTCATTGAAGAGCTCCATATCAGGCGACCGAGCGTCGGCGTGAAAGGAGACTAAATGATCTAAGAATCGGTAAATAAATAACTTTTTCGAATGAGCTTATGAGCGGAAAAATCTAAGGCTCGGTGGAATTGGAGGGTGGAGATCGTTCCCACGCTCTGCGTGGGAATGCAGCAGGTGACGCTCCGCGTCACCTGGACGCGGAGCGTCCCTTGAGGCGTTACCACGCGGAGCGTGGGAACGATCAAGGACGGGAAGGCTTCAGTTGCTGATTGCGAGAATGCTTGCCTGATACGACCCGACAAACACATCAAAATCCCCCACCTCGTTCTGCTCCAGCTCAGCCTGCGCTGCCAGCGAAGTACGCGCCAACTCCTCAAACTTCGCCTGTTCATCCGCCGCCAAAGGCTCGCTGCGGAAAAACTCCGCATGTGCCTGACTCTGACGCAACGAGAACTGCGCAAAGCTCTCCTTATGCTCAGCCATCGCCGCCAAAACCTGCGCGGACGGCGTCAGGGACGGATCGCTGACCTTGGCCAGTTGCGCATCCAGCGCCTTGCTGTGCGCATCGCCGCCATGGCTCTGATCCAGCAACGCCGCCAGCGGGGCGATTTGCTCCAGCAATTCGGCCGCCCAGGTCTTCATCTCCACCGATTCACCGTCGCGCTGCAATTGCAGGCCCGGACGGCGACCTTCTTTCACGACGCTGAGGAAGTTCGACGTGGCATTGCCGCACGAGGTGTTGGTCAGCAACGGGCTGTCGTTGAGCGCGCAATACAGCAGGAACGCATCGAGGAAGCGCGACTCGGTGAGGTCGATGCCCATCGGCAGGAACGGGTTGATGTCCAGGCAACGCACTTCGACGTACTGAATGCCCCGGGCCACCAGCGCCTGGATCGGCCGTTCGCCAGTGTAGGTCACGCGTTTCGGGCGGATGTTGGAGTAGTACTCGTTTTCGATCTGCAGGATGTTGGTGTTCAGCTGCACCCACTCGCCATCCTGATGTGTGCCGACTTCAACGTACGGCGCGTACGGCGTGGCCACGGCTTTGCGCAGGCTGTCGGTGTAGCTCGCCAGATCGTTGTAGCACGGCGTCAGACCGGCCTGGGCGTTGCTCTGATAACCGAGGTCGCTCATGCGCAGGCTGGTGGCATACGGCAGATACAGAGTGTCCGGATCGAGCTGTTCCAGCTGATGCGAACGACCACGCAGGAACCCGGCGTCGAGCGCTGGCGAGGCACCGAACAGGTACATCAGCAGCCAGCTGTAGCGACGGAAATTGCGGATCAATGCGATGTAGGAAAACGACTGAAAGTCGCGATCGGTGCCGACAAACCCTTCGGTCTCACGTAGCAACGGCCAGAGCTTTTCCGGCAGGGAGAAGTTGTAGTGAATCCCGGCAATGCACTGCATGGTCTTGCCGTACCGCAGGGCCAGGCCCTTGCGGTAGACGTACTTGAGCTGACCGATGTTGGAGGTGCCGTAATAGGCAATCGGGATGTCTTCCTCGGCCGGCAACGGGCACGGCATCGATGGACTCCACAGGTACTCGTTGCCGAGCTTGCTGTAGGCAAAACGGTGAATCTTGTCCAGGCTCGCCAGCGTGTCGGCCGGGTCGGGCAGGGCGGGCGTGATGAATTCCAGCAGCGACTCGGAGTAGTCGGTGGTGATTTGTTCGTTGGTCAGCGCGGAACCCAAGGCTTCGGGGTGCGGCGTTTGCGCCAGGCGACCTTCGCTGGTCACGCGCAGGCATTCACGTTCGATACCGTGCAGGCACTGCTCGAGCAGAGAGAGGTTAGCGCGCTCGCCGAGCAGAGCCAGGCGGCGGTTGAGAAGTTCGCTCAATTTGGATTCCTTCACGCGTCAGTCGCCCCAATATGGGGGTGGGCAGGACGGTCTACAAGGGTGAAGTTGAAACTGGCGTTATCGCCTGGTTTTTGAGCCGTAAAGGCCCGTGCCGATCGCCAACTTCACTCCTTGAATCTGGCTATTGCGCGTGCGGAAAAGTTCGACGCCGCAGACACAGCGCCGAAATTAACTCAAATTGATGACGACTAGCTACAGGACAGCGAACGTGCCTTGCGCTTTTGCGACCAGTTTGTCGCCCTGCATCACGTCGGCTTCGACCACCAGCGTGCGGCGGCCCGGGTGGATGACCCGCGCCGTGCACAGCACCTCACCGTCGGAAACGGCGCGGATATAGTTGATCTTGCACTCGATGGTCGCGCTCTGCTGATCGAAGCCGTGGGTGCTGGAGCAGGCCAGCCCCATGGCAATATCGACCAGACTGAACAGCGCGCCACCGTGCAATTTGCCGCCGCGATTGCGCAGTTCCGGTTCCAGCACCAGGGCAACTTGCGCCACCCCGGTTTCCAGGCTGTGCAGGCGGCAGCCCAACAGCTTGAAAAACGCGCTCTCGACGAGCCCGGCCGGAATCTCCATCAACGTTTCTTCAATTGCTTGGCGTTGGCGAACAGCGAGGCCATCGCGTTGTTCACTGGCGCGGCGGTCGCGGTTTCCTTGCGTGGCGCATTGTTCGAAGGCTGGCGCTGCGCCGAGCCCGGGCGCGAACCCCGGGCACCGTCGATCTTCTCGCCCGGGGTGTCGCCCATGCGCATCGACAGACCAACGCGTTTGCGCGGGATATCGACTTCCATGACCTTCACTTTCACCACGTCGCCGGCCTTCACCGCTTCACGCGGATCCTTGATGAATTTCTCCGACAGCGCCGAGATGTGCACCAGACCGTCCTGATGCACGCCGATGTCGACGAATGCGCCGAACGCGGTCACGTTGGTCACCACGCCTTCAAGAATCATCCCCAGTTGCAGGTCTTTGAGGTCTTCAACGCCCTCTTGGAACTCGGCGGTCTTGAACTCTGGGCGCGGGTCGCGGCCCGGTTTTTCCAGTTCCTGGATGATGTCGGTCACGGTCGGCAGGCCGAAGGTTTCGTCGGTGAATTTCTTCGGATCCAGACGCTTGAGGAAGCTTGCATCACCGATCAGCGAGCGGATATCACGGTCGGTTTCAGCGGCAATACGCTGCACCAGCGGATAGGCTTCCGGGTGAACCGCCGAGGAATCCAGCGGGTTGTCGCCGTTCATTACGCGCAAGAAACCGGCCGCCTGTTCGAAGGTTTTTTCGCCCAGACGCGCGACTTTCTTCAGCGCTGCACGGGTTTTGAACGCGCCGTGCTCGTCGCGGTGAGCGACGATGTTTTGCGCCAACGTGGCGTTGAGGCCGGAGATCCGCGCCAGCAGCGCCACCGAAGCGGTGTTCACATCAACGCCGACGGCGTTCACGCAGTCCTCGACCACAGCGTCCAGACCACGCGCCAGTTTCAGCTGCGACACGTCATGCTGGTACTGGCCGACACCGATGGATTTCGGGTCGATTTTCACCAACTCGGCGAGTGGATCCTGCAAGCGACGGGCGATGGACACCGCGCCACGGATCGATACGTCCAGATCCGGGAATTCCTTGGCCGCCAGTTCCGACGCCGAGTACACCGATGCACCGGCCTCGGAAACCATGACCTTGGTCATTTTCATCGCCGGGTATTTTTTGATCAGCTCGATTGCCAGTTTATCGGTCTCGCGGCTGGCGGTGCCGTTGCCGATAGCGATCAGGTCAACCGAGTGCTTGGCGCACAGGGCGGCCAGAATGGCGATGGTCTGATCCCATTTGTTGTGCGGCACGTGCGGATAAACCGTGGCGTGATCGAGCAGTTTGCCGGTCGAGTCGACCACGGCCACTTTGCAGCCGGTACGCAGGCCCGGGTCGAGGCCCAGGGTTGCACGCGGGCCAGCAGGGGCGGCCAACAGTAGGTCGTGCAGGTTGTGGGCGAAGACGTTGATCGCTTCGGTTTCGGCGCCGTCACGCAGTTCGCCGAGCAGGTCGGTTTCCAGGTGCGTGTAGAGCTTGACCTTCCACGTCCAGCGCACCACTTCGCCGAGCCATTTGTCGGCCGGGCGGTTCTGGTTCTGGATGTTGAATTGCTGGCCGATCATGCCTTCGCACGGGTGCATGGTGCCCGGCAGCTCGTCGCCGACTTTCAGCGCGGAGCTGAGGATGCCTTCGTTGCGGCCACGGAAAATCGCCAGCGCGCGGTGCGACGGCATGCTTTTCAGCGGTTCGTCGTGTTCGAAGTAATCGCGGAACTTGGCGCCTTCCTCTTCTTTGCCGGCGATGACGCGGGCACTGAGGGTCGCTTCCTGCTTGAGGTAGTTACGCAGTTTTTCCAGCAGGCTGGCGTCTTCGGCGAAGCGCTCCATGAGGATGTACTTGGCGCCTTCCAGCGCGGCTTTCACATCGGCCACGCCTTTTTCGGCGTCGACGAAGCGCGCGGCTTCGGTTTCCGGGGCCAGGTTCGGGTCGTTGAACAGGCCATCCGCCAAGTCGCCGAGGCCGGCTTCCAGGGCGATCTGACCCTTGGTGCGGCGCTTCTGCTTGTACGGCAGGTACAAGTCTTCGAGGCGGGTCTTGGTGTCGGCGAGTTTGATGTCGCGCTCGAGGGCAGGGGTGAGTTTGCCTTGCTCTTCGATGCTGGCGAGGATGCTGATGCGCCGTTCGTCGAGTTCTCGCAGGTAGCGCAGGCGCTCTTCCAGATGACGCAACTGGGTGTCATCGAGGCTGCCGGTGACTTCTTTCCGGTAACGGGCGATGAAGGGAACGGTAGAGCCTTCATCGAGTAGCGCGACGGCCGCTTCGACCTGTTGTGGGCGTACGCCGAGTTCCTCGGCAATGCGGCTGTTGATGCTGTCCATAAAACCACCTGACATAGTGTGAAATCAGGCTCGCAGGCACGGAAATAAAGGCCCGGAGTCTGGTTGAGCGGCTAGAAAATTGCCGCTGCCTGGGTCAAAAGGCAGCCCATTGACCCGTGAAATCGAACAGTTACTGCGCTCGGCAGGAAAAAAGCCTGCCACCTGCGGTAACGATTCAGACGTTGCCTGGCACAAAACGCCGCGCATTATAACCAGCGTTCTGTCATTCGGGGGCGTTGCAGTCTGTAGGCATAAACCCCGGTTTTCTGGCAGTGAAGGAAAAATCTGCTAACAATGCACACGGTGCGTATAACGGCAGCTACGCCATAATGCGCGCCGAGCTAAAAGGAGCATCCAATGAGCAGCACTGCACAAACTGCTGAAGGCGAAAAAATTCTCATCGTTGACGACGATCCGGGGCTGAGCAGCCTGCTGGAACGTTTTTTCGTCAGCAAGGGCTACCGCGCCCGTACCGTACCGAACACCGAGCAGATGGATCGTCTGCTGTCGCGTGAAGTTTTCAATCTGGTCGTCCTCGACCTGATGCTGCCCGGCGAAGACGGTCTGACCGCCTGCCGCCGCCTGCGTGGCGCGAACAACCAGATTCCGATCATCATGCTCACCGCCAAGGGCGACGAGCTGAGCCGCATCAAGGGCCTGGAACTGGGCGCTGACGATTATCTGGCCAAGCCGTTCAACCCGGACGAGCTGATGGCCCGGGTCAAAGCCGTCCTGCGTCGTCAAGCCGCACCGGTACCGGGCGCGCCGGGCAGTGAAGATGAAAATGTCACCTTCGGTGATTACGTGTTGTCGCTGGCCACCCGCGAACTGAAGCGCGGCGACGAAGTGCACATGCTCACCACCGGTGAGTTTGCGGTACTCAAGGCCCTGGTGATGAACGCGCGTCAGCCGCTGACCCGCGACAAACTGATGAACCTGGCCCGTGGCCGCGAGTGGGATGCCCTCGAGCGTTCCATCGACGTGCAGATTTCCCGTCTGCGCCGCATGATCGAGCCTGATCCATCGAAACCACGTTACATCCAGACTGTCTGGGGCGTGGGCTACGTGTTTGTACCGGATGGCGCCGCCACCAAGTGATCGGCGATTTGTAGGAGCGGGTCTGTCGGGCCCGGGTTGAATGACCCGCCCCGCAGACTCGCAATCCGCAATATGCGAGCATTGCTCGCTCCTGCAAGTGTGTAGCGGTTATAGATGAAAACCCCTGTCTGGTTCCCCCAAAGTTTTTTCTCCCGCACCCTTTGGCTGGTGCTCATCGTCGTGCTGTTTTCCAAGGCGCTGACCCTGGTTTATCTGTTGATGAACGAGGACGTGCTGGTGGATCGCCAATACAGCCACGGCGTCGCGCTGACGCTGCGGGCCTATTGGGCCGCCGATGAAGAAAACCGCGCGAAGATCGCTGATGCCGCGACCCTGATCCGGGTGGTCGGCGCCGGTGTGCCGGAAGGCGAGCAGCATTGGCCGTACAGTGAGATTTATCAGCGGCAGATGCAGGCAGAGCTCGGCGCCGACACCGAAGTGCGGCTGCGCATGCACTCGCCGCCGGCGTTGTGGGTCCGCGCGCCGAGCCTCGGTGACGGCTGGCTGAAGGTACCTCTGTATCCGCATCCGTTGCGCGGCCAGAAAATCTGGAACGTGCTCGGCTGGTTCCTGGCCATCGGCTTGCTGTCGACGGCATCGGCGTGGATTTTCGTCAGCCAGCTCAACCAGCCACTGAAGCGCTTGGTCTATGCCGCCCGGCAACTCGGCCAGGGTCGCAGTGTGCGTCTGCCGATCAGCGATACGCCGAGCGAGATGACCGAGGTCTATCGCGCGTTCAATCAGATGGCCGAAGACGTCGAGCAGGCCGGGCGCGAGCGTGAGTTGATGCTGGCCGGCGTGTCCCATGACTTGCGCACACCGTTGACGCGGTTGCGGCTGTCTTTGGAGTTGATGGGCGATCGCAACGACCTGACCGACGACATGGTGCGTGACATCGAAGACATGGACGCGATTCTCGACCAGTTCCTCGCGTTTATTCGCGATGGTCGCGACGAATCGGTGGAAGAGGTGGATTTGACTGATCTGGTGCGTGAAGTGGCGGCGCCGTACAACCAGAACGAAGAGAAGGTACGGTTGCGTCTGGAGCCGATCCAGCCGTTTCCGCTGCGTCGGGTATCGATGAAACGCTTGCTGAACAACCTGATCGGCAACGCCTTGAACCATGCTGGCGGTCACGTTGAGGTGGCGGCTTATGTGTCCGGTGACGTCAGTGCGCCGTATGTGGTGCTGAGCGTGATGGACCGTGGTGCGGGGATTGATCCTTCGGAGCTGGAGGCGATTTTCAACCCGTTTACCCGAGGCGATCGTGCCCGAGGCGGGAAGGGAACAGGGTTGGGTCTGGCGATTGTGAAGCGGATTGCTTCGATGCATGGCGGCAATGTTGAACTGCGCAATCGGTCTGGTGGTGGACTGGAAGCGCGGGTGAGGTTGCCTTTGGGATTGATGCTGCCGCGAGATGCTGTGTAGATCAAAAGCCCCTCATCGGAACGCCGCCCGCCCAGCCCTCTCCCAGAGGGAGAGGGAGCCGAC
>NZ_CDROCK010000080.1:0-18808 GCF_977020205.1 Pseudomonas sp. AIG
CGATCTGTCAGGTCGATGCATAACGCCAGACACCTCGGTCGGCTCCCTCTCCCCCGGGAGAGGGCTGGGGTGAGGGGCCGCCGTTGCAGCGTCGAGCTCGGCTTACAAGGTGTAGGAAATCCCCACCTGCACCGTTCTCGGCGCACCCGGATAGGCGTAGACATTTCCGAACGCGCCCTCTTCATAATCCCGGTCAAACAGATTCTTCACGTCAAGATTGAGCCGCACTTTCTCGTTGACCTTATAGAAACCGAGCAAATCGACAACCGTGTAGCTGCCCATCGAGAACGCAGTATTGGCGGTTTGCCCGGCGCGTTCGTCGACGTACTTGAGTCCGGTGCCCAGGCCCAGGCCCTTGAGCGTGCCGTCCTGAAACTCATAGACGTTGAGCAGGCTGAAGCTGTTCTGCGGAATGTTCATCAGCCGCGTGCCCGAACGGATCACGTTGTCCTTGGTCACTTCGGCATCCACGTAGGCGTAGCCGCCGATGACGCGCCATTCGGGCGTCAGGTTGCCGGCGACGTTCAGGTCGAAACCACGGCTGCGTACTTCCCCGGCCGCCACATTAAAGGTCGAGTCCACCGGGTCGGTGGTCAGCACGTTGCGTTTTTCGATCTGATAGATCGCCGCATCGACGCTTAACTGATGGTCCAGCGCTTCCCACTTGACGCCCATTTCGTAGGACTTGCCTTTCTCCGGTGCAAAGCCTCCGCCCACGCGGCTCGCGCCGGTGTTGGGCTTGAACGAGCGCGCGGTGTCGGCGTAGACCGCCAGCGTGTCGGTCAGGTCGTAGGTCAAGCCAAGGCGTGGAGTCACCGCGTTGTCGCTGGCCTGCCAGTTTTTGCCGCCCGGCACGTAGGTTTCGTAGTCGTGCTCGAAACGCTCGAAACGCGCCCCGGCCAGCACTTTCAGACGTTCGGTCAACGCCACCTGATCCTGCACGAACGCGGCATAGGTCTTGAGGTTTTCCTTGTCGTGGGTCGGGGTGCGGGTCAATGCCGGGCGCGGCTGGCCGTAGACCGGATCGAAGAGGTCGATCGGGTAGGCACCCACCGCGCCACTGGAGCGCTGAATGATCGATTTGTAGTCGTAATTTTCGTATTCGATGCCGGTCAGCAAGGTGTGCTGTAAACCACCGGTGGCGAAGTGGCCGGTCAGATTGAGCTGGGTGTCCTTGTCGGTCCACTCCAGTTTGCGGTAGTTGAAGTTACGCCCCAGGGTTCGACCGTCATCGGCAATGCCGTTGGCTTCGATGGCATTGCCCTCAAGCGAGCCGTCGAGCCACTGGAAACCACCGCCCAACGTCCAGTCATCGTTGAGCAGATGTTCGAAACGCAGTTGCGCCATGTTGTTGTCGTTGTGCAATTTGCCGGCATCTTTCTCGCCGAAAAACGTATCCCGCGAGGCGGTACCGATCTGCTTGGGGTAACGGGTCACGCCGCGATCCAGCGGATGATTGTTGCGCATGAAATCACCCTCGAAGATCACCCGGGTGGCATCGCTGGCCTGCCAGGTCAGCACGGGGGTCACGCCGTAGCGTTCGGTTTCGACGTGATCGCGAAAGGTATCGCCGCCCTCGCCCACCACGTTGAGTCGATAGGCCAGACGACCTTCATCATCCAGTGGGCCGGAGGCGTCGAGGGTGCCGCGTTTCATGCCTTGATCATTCAACTGACTGCCGAGGGTCACCGTGCGCTCGGCCAACGGCTGCTTGGAAACAACGTTGAAGGTGCCGCCCGGATCGCCACGGCCGTAGAGCATGGTTGCCGGCCCGCGCAGCACTTCCAGACGCTCGATGGTGTTGGCGTCGGGCATGTTCGGATAGCCGCGATTGATCGGAAAACCGTTGCGGTAGAACTCGCCGGTGGTGAAGCCGCGCACGGTGAACGTGGTCAGTCCCTGCCCGCCAAAATTGTTCGCCCGACCTACGCCGCCGGCGTAATCCAGCGCATCTTGCAGACGCGTGGCGCCGAGGTCTTCGACCGCATCTTTGGTCACTACGCTGATCGATTGCGGGGTTTCATGGATTGAGGTGTCAGTACGGGTGGCACTGGCCGAACGCGTCGCGCGGTAACCCTGCACCGGGCCATCGGCCCGTTCGTAGTCTGCCGTGCCGACCACGTCGGTTGCGTCCAGCTCAAGCGCTGCGGGTGTTGAATCGGCCTGTTCAGCCCACGAGGAAGGGGACAACGCTTGCAGCACACAGATTGAAAGCAGAGTTCGACGCATGAAATGGAAACCTTACGAATAGGCCAGAACGAAGGGTAAAACCGCCAGCAAAGCGCCGCGGATGGTATACCAAGCGTTCCGTAATTGAAACTTATTCCCATTCGTATATTTAACCACCGAGTCTCGGTCGGTATGTCATCCATTGCGTCGCACCAAAACCTTGGTCAAACGTGCAAAAGCTGTTTCGTCATCGCCATCGAAGTGTCCAGCGATTGCCCAGTGCGCTGCAGTTTATTCAGCAAACTGGCGCCCAACCACAGCTGATACAGGGTTTCCGCCAGATGCCGGGCGTCGCCTGCGGGCAGGCTGTTTTCGGCCTGGCCCTGCTCGATGCACAAGGCAATGCGCGCCACCACTTGCTCGGCACCATCACGCAAGGTCAGGCGCATCGACTCCGACAAATCGGCGACTTCGGCGCTGAGCTTGACCACTAGACACTCATCGCCATGCCCTTCGAGGGTGCAGCGGTTTTGCCAGCCCTGCCAGTAATCCATCAACCGCTCATAGGCGCTCAGCCCCGGCAGCGTCAGGCGCCGTTCCATGTCGGCGAGGTAGCCGACGAAGTAATCCGCCAGCAACGCCTGGCCGTACAGCTCTTTGGATTTGAAGTAGTGATAGAACGAACCCTTAGGCACACCGGCGGTTTGCAGGATCTCGTTGAGGCCGACACTGGTGAAGCCCTTCTCGGCCATCATCCGGTGGCCGGTGTCGAGCAAGTGTTGGCGGGTGTCGTCGTAGGTCGCTTTCATGGGGCGCACATTACCAGGCAATAGACCAGTCGTATATTTGGAGGAACGGAAGTTTGCCATACCTGTCGATGAAAAACCGCAGGATAAAAAATTACTAGACGACTGGTCTAATTGGAATCTATGCTGCGCCCCGACAAACGTTTTCTGACCGGTGTGGCCGATGGGCGAATCCTTCGCTCAATCGAAGACACCTGATCGACTCAAGGTGCTCTATGAAAATCCTGATGGTTTTGACTTCCCACGATCAACTCGGCGACACCGGCAAGAAAACCGGCTTCTGGCTGGAAGAGTTCGCCGCGCCCTACTACGCCTTCAAGGACGCCGGCGCCGATGTCACTCTGGTTTCCCCGGCTGGCGGCCAGCCGCCGCTGGACCCGAAAAGCGATGAGCCAGACGCGCAGACTGCCGAGACCGATCGCTTCCGCAAAGACTCCGCCGCGCAACAGGCGCTGGCCAATACCGGTCGCCTGGCCGACGTCAGCGCTGATGATTTCGATGCGGTGTTTTACCCGGGCGGCCACGGCCCACTGTGGGACCTGGCCGAAGACAAGCAGTCGATCGCGTTGATCGAAGCGTTCGACCGCGCCAACAAACCCCACGGCTTTGTCTGCCATGCGCCAGGTGTGTTGCGTCACGCCCTCACCGCTGACGGCAAACCGCTGGTCCAGCATCGCCAGGTCACCGGTTTCACCAATTCCGAAGAAGCCGCCGTCGGCCTGACGGATGTGGTGCCTTTCCTGATCGAGGACGAGTTCCAGCGCCTCGGCGGTTATTACTCGAAAGTCGCTGACTGGCAGGTTCATGTGGTCGCCGACGGGCAACTGGTCACTGGCCAGAACCCGGCCAGCTCTGCCGCTGTCGCTGAAAAACTACTGAAGATGCTCGGCTAAGCCCTCGCACAACCCTTCCAAACGCCGGGTGCGTCTTGCCCGGCGTTATTTTTTCGCCAACCAACTAGTCGACTGGTCTAATAAACCGCGAACAAGGTCATCCATGAATCACAGCAATTTCTTTACGCCCGCCAAACTGGGTCATCACACCCTGAAAAACCGCATCGTCCTGCCGCCACTCACTCGTCAGCGCAGCACCCAACCGGGCAACATCGCCAATGAACTGATGGCCGAGTATTACCAGCAACGCGCCGGCGCCGGTCTGCTGGTCACCGAAGGCACACAAATCGAACCCCGTGGCCAGGGTTATGCGTGGACGCCGGGCATTCATACGCCTGAACAAATCGCCGGTTGGCGCAAAGTCACCGACGCCGTGCATGCCGTGGACGGGGTGATTTTCGCCCAGTTGTGGCACGTCGGCCGCGTCTCCCACACCGCGTTGCAACCCAACGGCGCGGCGCCGGTTTCGGCCTCCGCTGTAGCCACCGACCGGGTCAGCGTGTTTATCGAAACCGCGCCCGGCGCCGGTGAACTGGTCCCGCCATCGGCACCTCGTGCACTGAGCACCGATGAAGTTCAGGAACTGGTTCAGCTGTACATCCAGGCGGCGCGCAACGCCATGGATGCCGGTTTCGACGGCATCGAATTGCACTGCGCCAACGGTTATCTGGTGAACCAGTTCATCTCCGCTCACAGCAATTTGCGCGACGATCAGTACGGTGGCTCGCTGCACAACCGTCTGCGCTTTCTCAAGGAAGTGGTCGCCGGCGTCGCTGAGTGCATCGGTAAGGAAAAAGTCGGCGTGCGTTTCGCCCCGCTGTTCACCACGACCGATGAAGCGCGCACTTACCTGGGCATGGTCGAGGAAGATCCGCACACCACTTACATCGAAGCGATCAAAGTGCTGGAGGACGTGGGCATTGCTTATCTGTCGATCGCCGAAGCCGACTGGGACAACGCGCCGGCGATGCCACAAACGTTCCGTCAGGCCGTGCGCGACACCTTCAGCGGCGCGATCATTTATGCCGGGCGCTACACCGCCGAATCCGGCGCGCAACTGCTCGATTCCGGGCTGGCAGACTTCGTCGCTTTCGGCCGCCCATTCATGGCCAACCCCGATCTGCCGGCGCGCATTGCCAATGACTGGCCGTTGAATGCGTTGAACCCGGCGACGGTGTATGGCGGCAACGCCGAGGGCTATGTGGATTACCCCGTTTATCCCGGCTAATCCTTTCAAGGCAAAGTAAACGCTCCCGAAATATCGGGAGCGTTTATCCGAGTCGGAGTGCAAGCCCTTGTGGGAGCGAGCCTGCTCGCGAAAGCGGCGGGTCAGTCACTCACAATGTTGAATGTGACGACGCCTTCGCGAGCAGGCTCGCTCGCACAGGGAGGATGTGAATATTCACCGCACAAAAACCTATACACAGACTACAATCTGTACAACTATCTGGACTTAACGTTTAAACGTCCATCAGGCAGCCTGCTGCTCACTACGCTGAATCCGTGAAATGAATAAAACCCATCGGCTGTGCCTCGTTCTGGGCGACCAGTTATCGTTTGATCTGGCTTCATTGGCAGGTCTGGATCGCGAACAGGATCGTGTGCTGCTGGTCGAGGTCATGGAAGAAGCCAGCCATGTCGCCCACCACCCGCAGAAGATCGCCCTGATCTTCAGCGCCATGCGTCACTTCGCTCAGGCACTGAAAGACCAGGGCATCCGTGTGCATTACGTGACCCTCGACGACCCGCACAACAGCGGCTCGGTGCCCGGCGAATTAAAGCGCTGGCAGGCGCTGCTGCAAGCGAACGAGGTGCACCTGACCGAATGCGGCGACTGGCGTCTGGAGCAATCACTGAAGGATTGTGGTTTACCCATCCACTGGCATGCCGACAGCCGCTTCCTGTGCAGCCGCGACGAGTTTCGCGCATGGGCCGCTGGCAAAAAACAGCTGCGCATGGAGTTCTTCTATCGCGAAATGCGCCGCAAGAGTCGCCTGCTGCTCAACGGTGACGGCACCCCGGTCGGCGGCGCCTGGAACTTTGACGCCGAAAATCGCAAAGCCCTGCCCAAATCCGTCAAGGCGCCCTACCCGGCGGGTTTTACCAACGACGCAATCACCCTCGAAGTTCTCGCACTGGTCAAGGATCGCTTCGCCAGTCACTACGGCAGCCTGGACGATTTCAATTACCCGGTGACGCATGCCGACGCCCAGGCATTGTGGGCGTACTTTCTCGACTATGGGCTGGCGGGCTTCGGCGATTATCAGGACGCCATGGCCAGCGACGAGCCGTTTCTGTTTCATGCCCGCATCAGCGCTGCGCTGAACATTGGCTTGCTCGATCTGCGCCAACTCTGCAGTGACGTGGAGTCGGCCTATTGGTCAGGCAGCATCGCGCTGAATGCCGCCGAAGGTTTCATCCGTCAATTGATCGGCTGGCGCGAATATGTGCGTGGCGTCTACTGGCTGCACATGCCGGAGTACGCCGAGGGCAATGCCTTCGGTAACACACGGCGCTTGCCTGAGTTCTACTGGACCGGCGACACGAAGATGAACTGCATGCGCCAGGCCATCGGCCAAAGCCTCAAACACGCTTACGCTCATCACATTCAGCGCCTGATGGTCACCGGCAATTTCGCCCTGCTCGCCGGCATCGCACCGAGCCAGATCTGTGAATGGTATCTGGCGATCTACATGGATGCGTTCGATTGGGTCGAACTGCCCAACACCCTCGGCATGGTCATGCACGCCGATGGCGGCTACCTCGGTTCCAAGCCTTATTGCGCCAGCGGCCAGTACATCAACCGGATGTCCGACTACTGTCGCGGCTGTGCTTACTCGGTGCGCGAAACCACGGCTGACAACGCCTGCCCGTTCAATGCCTTGTACTGGCATTTTCTGATGCGCCACGGTGACCTTCTGCGCGGCAATCAGCGCATGGGCATGATGTACAAAAACCTCGATCGCATGCCGCTGGAAAAACAGCAGGCTTTGTGGCAACGCGGGCAAGGCCTGCTCGACAGACTGGATCGCGGCGAATCGTTATGAAAACGCCTGTGCCTTTGGCCCGCGTGCAACTTAAACATGAGGCTCCGGGTCAATGGCTCACAAAGCTTGTGAGGCCGATGGCTTGAGACACGCCAATTGAACGCAAGCCAAACCATCAACGCATGAAGGGTGAACATCCTGAAACAGCTTACTCGCGAGGAGCTTGAGTCTGAGGTCACGCGCCTGCGTCTGGCCGTCAAGGCGACCTGCGACGCCGTCTGGGACTGGGATCTGAAAACCAACCAGGTCATCTGGAACGACTCGCTGCAACAGGCCTATGGCTACGCGTCCACAGCCATAGAACCGACGTGTGACTGGCGGTTTGCGCAGATTCACACACAGGATCGCGCGCGCGTGACCACCTCGATTCGCTCGGCGATTGACGGCTCCGGGACGACCTGGAGCGCTGAGTACCGCTTCCTCTGCCACGATGGTTCATACGCCGAAGTGCTTGATCGCGGGCATCTGATCCGCAATGCCGATGGCCAGGCCGAACGCATGATCGGTGCGATGCTCGACCTGACTCGCTCGCGCAGCGCCGAAACCGCATTGCGCCGCAGCGAAGAACGTTTCAGCACCATTCTGGAAACCATCGAAGCCGCATTCGCCATCGTCAAAGTCAAATTCGATGCTGACGACCACCCCATCGACTATTACTTCGTCGAAGCCAACCCGGCGTTCGAGCGCCAGGCCGGGGTCAACCTGCGGGGCAAGTGGGTCACCGAGTTTGCGCCCAACCTGGAGAAATTCTGGTTCGAGACTTACGGCCATGTGGCCAAGACCGGCGAGCCGGCCAACTTCGAGAACTACGCCAATACCTTCGAGCGCTGGTTCGATGTGCGCGCCGTCCGCGTCGGAGACCCGGCCGATCGGCAGATTGCGATCTTCTTCAGCGATGTCACCGAGCGCCGCGACGCGCAGGAACGTTTGCGCATCAGCGAAGCGGTCGCTCGGGAAAACGTCGAACGAGTCCAGCTCGCCCTGGCCGCCGGCGCCATCATCGGTACCTGGCACTGGCACTTGCCCAGCGATCGTTTCAGCGTCGATGAGGCCTTCGCGCGGGTTTTCGACCTCGATCCGGCCTGGGGTCTCGACGGTCTGAGCCTGGAGCAAGTGGTGATGACCGTTCACCCGGATGACCGGGCTGGACTCACGGCGGCGATCAACGAAGTCATTGCCCGTGGAGGTGCCTATTCGCACCAGTACCGAGTGCGCGGCGCGGATGGCCAATACACCTGGATTGAAGCGAACGGCCGTGTCGAATGCGCCGAAGACGGCACACCTGTACGCTTTCCCGGCGTGCTCATCGATGTCGAAGACCGGCGCAACGTCGAAGCCGAGCGCGACCGGGTCACCGCCGCGTTAAAAGCCCTCAATGACACACTGGAACAACGGGTCTCGGCGCGCACCGCCGACCTGATGCAGGCCGAAGAAAAATTGCGGCAATCGCAGAAAATGGAAGCGGTCGGGCAACTCACCGGCGGTCTGGCCCATGATTTCAACAACCTGTTGGCGGGCATCTGCGCCTCCCTTGAGCTGATGGACAAACGCATCGCCCAAGGTCGTCTGAACGACATCGACAAATACATGCTGATCGCCCAGGACGCCGCCAAACGCGCCACCGCCCTGACCCATCGCCTGCTGGCCTTCTCTCGGCGACAGACACTTGATCCACGGCCAACTGAGGTCAACGCGCTGATTGCCGGCATGAGCGAACTGATCCAGCGCACCGTCGGCCCCAGCATTCGCCTGAAAACGATAGTCGCCGCCGACCTCTGGCCAGCACTGGTCGATGCCAGTCAACTGGAAAACGCCCTGCTCAACCTGTGCATCAACGCCCGCGACGCGATGCCCGATGGCGGCAGCATCACCGTCGAGACCGCCAATCGAACTCTTGATGCGGAATCGGCGCGCGTGAGGGAGATGCCCGAAGGGCAATACCTGTGCCTGTCGGTCGCCGACACCGGTACCGGTATGAGCGCCGAAGTAATGGCCAAGGCCTTCGACCCGTTTTTCACCACCAAGCCGCTGGGCCAGGGCACCGGGCTCGGGCTGTCGATGATTTACGGTTTTACCAAGCAATCCGGCGGGCAAGTGCGGGTGCAATCGACCGTGGGTCAAGGCACCATCATCTGCATTTACCTGCCGCGTTATCTCGGCGAAGCAGTGCGCAATCACGATGACACGCAAAGCTCGGCAACAGCGCATGCCAAGGCCGGCGAGACCATCCTGATTGTCGACGACGAACCCACCGTTCGCACGCTGCTCAAGGACGTGCTGAACGACCTCGGCTACAACCTGCTCGAAGCGGCCGACAGTGTTGAAGGGCTGGAAGTACTGCGTTCCAGCGCGCACATCGATCTGCTCATCACCGATGTCGGTTTGCCGGGTGGCATGAACGGCCGGCAGATGGCCGATGCGGGCAGGCAAATCAGACCGAAACTGAAGACCTTGTTCATTACCGGGTACGCGGAAAGCTCAGTGATCGGCAACGGTCAACTCGGTCCGGGCATGCAGGTGCTGACCAAACCCTTTGCCGTCGACACGCTGGTGTCACGGGTCGGTGGCCTGCTGTCCATCGATGTCGAATGAAGGTTGCGCACCGGACGGCATGAACCGGTTGCGCCCTGCCGTCTTCGCTTGGTACAGCGCCTGATCGGCTGACTCGATCAGGCCCTGCACCGGGTCCAGGTGCGCACCGCGTGCAGCGGCGATGCCGATGCTCAGGCTCACGCGAGCCACGGGACTGCTCGGGTGGGCAATGTTGGCGTGCTGCAAACGCTCCAGAATCAGTTGCGCCACCACTGTGGCACCGTCCATGTCGGTGGCGGGCATGATGACCGCGAACTCTTCGCCGCCGTAGCGTGCCACCAAGTCTGACGGTCGCCGCACGCACTCATCCAGCACACCGCCGACGGCTTGCAGACAGGCGTCGCCGGCAACGTGCCCGAGCGCATCATTGAACCGCTTGAAATAGTCGATATCGATCATCAGCAATGCCAACGACGAGCCGTCGCGCTGTGCCCGCCGTGCCTCGGTGGCCAGGGTCTGATCAAAGCAGCGCCGATTCGCCAGACCGGTCAGCGCATCCTTCATGGCCAACAGTTCCAGTTGCCGATTGGAGCCGAGCAACTGCTGCTGAGCGATGCGCAGTTCGCCTTCAACCTGGGTCCGGCGCCGGATGTCGAGGATCAAGAACCAGCCGATCAGACCGGTAAGCCCCAACAGCCCCGCCACCACCACCGCCGACAACAGCGCCTCCGTTCGCCACGCGGTGAGCGCTTCACGCTTGCCGATGGCGACCGTGGTGATCAGCGGCAATTTCTCGCTTTTGCGGAAGGCGTAGAGGCGTTCGACGCCATCCAGGCTGGAGGTATACGACGCGGTGCCGACCGATTGATCAACCAGGTACTTGGCGTAGATCGGCGATTTGGAAAAGTTGCGGCCCATGTCCTGCTCGCGGAACGGATAGCGAACCAGCAATGTGCCGTCGGTGTACGACAAACCGATGGCACCCTCCTGCCCGACATCGAGTTTGCCGAACAGGCGCAGGAAGTTTTCCACGCCCAGGGTCACGGCGACGACCCCGGCAAACTCGCCGCGATCATCATTGAAACGGCGGCTGACGGTGATCACCCACTCCTGATTGGAGCGGCTGCGTATCGGTGGCCCGATAAAGGGTTCGCGGCTCGGGTCGTCGCGGTGATGAATGAAGTAGGCCCGATCACTGCTGTTGGCCCCCGCCGGGATCGGTCGATTGGACGACATCAGCCAATGGCCCTGACGGTCATAGATGGTGATCCCGCTCATTTGTGGCATCAACGGCTGCTGGCGGTTGATCAGCGCACCCAAGCGCTGGATCTGCGCGGGGCCACTGCCCTCGGTTTCCAGGCGTTCGACCAGCCCGAGTAGCAGCAGCGAACTTTGCCGGACGATGCCTTCGGAATAGGTCTCCAGTGCCTGGGTCAGGTTCAACCCGTGCACGTTGACTTCCTCCAGCGCGCGATCGCGCGAAGACAACACTTTCCAGATGGTCAGCGACGCCAGAGAGCAGCCGATGACCAGCAGCAAGAGGATGACGAGGTGGGTATCACGCTTCACGAAAGTACCTAATGGAAAGTCCGGTTTCCCGTTCCGGCCGTTACTGATTCAAGGCAATAACAGCGGTCGTATCTCCTCGACCGGCGCAAGGATACAAGTAGCGCGTCGAACGCGCAGCAACCATGTGACGGAACGCCGTTTTCAGCCCTTGGCATTGTTTCGCAACGACACGGCGGCGGCCTGCAACTTATATCCGTGGCCGCTGGTCATTAGGCTTGCTGAGGTTGAATCCATCCGCAGACCTCGAACATCGAAGACACCGCCGTGGCCGCAGATCTGGATCGCCGCAATAATCTGTCACTGGACAGCCTCAACTTCTTCCTCGCTGACGTGCGCGACGGTCTCGGCCCCTATCTGGCCATCTACCTGTTGGCGGTGCATCACTGGGAGCCGGCCAGCATTGGTCTGGTCATGACCATTGCCGGGGTCGCCGCGCTGATCACCCAGACACCTGCCGGCGCCTGGGTCGACAACAGCCGGCGCAAACGTGCGTTGATTGCGATCGCCGCGCTGCTGGTGACCGGCAGTTGCCTGCTGCTGCCGTTCGTGACGTCGTTCACTTGGGTGGCACTGACACAAACCTTGAGTGCAATGGCCGCGTCGATATTCGCCCCGGCCATTTGCGCGATTACCCTGGGCATGACCGGTCCACGGGCGTTCACCCGAAGAACCGGACGCAACGAAACCTTCAATCATGCCGGCAATGCCTGCGCCGCCCTCCTCGCCGGTGTGTTCGCCTATCTGTTCGGCCCGGTGGCGGTGTTCTATCTGATGGCGGCCATGGCCCTGGCCAGTGTCATTGCCATCGCCTGCGTTTCGCCAGCCGCCATCGACCATGATCTGGCCCGTGGACTCGACCCCGCCGACGCCGGCCATCGCCAGCCTTCCGGTTTGTCGCTGCTACTGAGCAACCGGCCGCTGCTGCTGTTCGCCATTTGCTGTGCACTGTTCCACCTGGCCAACGCGGCGATGTTGCCGCTGGTCAGTCAAAAACTCGCGCAAGCCAATTTGCAGATGGCCACCCCGCTGACCTCAGCCTGCATCGTCGCGGCGCAGTTGGTGATGGTGCCGGCGGCGTTATTGGTCGGGGCGAAAGCCGATCTGTGGGGACGCAAACCGCTGCTGCTGGCCGGATTCATGATCCTGCCGTTGCGCGGCGTGCTCTACACACTGTCGGACGATGCTTACTGGTTGGTCGCGGTGCAGATGCTCGACGGCGTTGGCGCGGGTCTGTTCGGCGCCTTGTTTCCGATCATGGTCAAAGACCTCACCCAGGGCACCGGCCACTTCAACGTCAGCCTCGGCGCACTGACCACGGTGTTCGGGCTGGGCGCGGCACTGAGCAACGGCCTCGCCGGGTTCGTTGTGCAGGAGGCCGGTTACAGCGCGGCGTTTCTGACCCTGGCCGGTATCGCGGCGGTGGCGGTTGTGTTGCTTGGGATCGGGGTTCCGGAAACCCAGCGCAGCGGTCATCAGGCTGAAAGCGGATTGGTCGAGGCCAGCACCGAATCCTCTGCGTAATCCATATCCCTTCCCCGCCCTCTCATTGCCGCCATCTCGTGTCTGCGCGGCGTTGAAAATCCAGATTCAGTGGATCAGGCAAGCAATCCAGAGGAATGCACTACGGCGCTGAGGCGCTGATCGAGAGAATGTTCGTGCACAGGCTCAGACGAATAAACCCTCAATCGCAAGGACATTCCAGTGAAAGGTTTTTGCTTGGCCTTCGGGCTGCTCTTCAGTACTTTTTCAGCCATGGGAGCCGATATGTCGAACGGCGCAGACAACTTCTACACCAGCAATAAAGTGACCGTGGAAAAGGTCACCTTCAAGAATCAGTACGGAATGAAGGTCGCAGGCAATCTGTTCAGCCTGAAGAACCTCGATCCACAGTCAAAAAATGCCGCGATCATCGTCGGCCACCCGATGGGCGCGGTGAAGGAGCAAAGCGCCAATCTCTACGCGACCAAAATGGCCGAACAGGGTTTCGTCACGCTGTCGTTCGACTTGTCCTTCTGGGGCGAAAGCGAGGGCCTGCCACGCCAGTCGGTTGCGCCGGATATTTATGCCGAAGACTTCAGCGCGGCGGTGGACTTTCTCGGCACTCGCCCACTGGTCGATCGTGAGCGTATCGGCGTTATCGGTATTTGCGGCAGCGGCAGCTTCGCCATCAGTGCCGCCAAGATCGACCCACGTTTGAAGGCGATTGCCACTGTCAGCATGTACGACATGGGCGCCGCCAACCGTAACGGCCTCAAGCATTCGCTCACACCAGCGCAACGCCAATCCATCGTTGAACAGGCGGCGCAGCAGCGTAACGCGCAGTTCTGGGGCGGCCCGGTCCGCTACACCGGCGGCACACCGCTCAAACTCACCGGCAACGCCGTGGGTGACGAGTTCTACGATTTCTACCGCACCCCGCGTGGCCAGGTCACCCCGGCCGGTGCTTCGCCGCAGACCACTACCATGCCGACGCTGGTCAGCAATGTGAAGTTCATGAACTTCTACCCGTTCAATGACATCGAGAGCATCTCCCCGCGCCCGCTGCTGTTCATTGCCGGCGCTCAGGCGCACTCCCGCGAGTTCAGTGAAGACGCGTACCAGCGCGCGGCCGAGCCCAAAGAGCTGCTGATCATTCCAGGGGCCGGCCATGTCGACTTGTACGACCGGGTCAACCTGATCCCCTTCGCCAAATTGACCGAGTTCTTCAGCCATAACCTGAAGTAACGCCATCGCAACGCTGCTATCTCGTTAAAACGCAGACACGACAAAAGCCTGCTTTTCAGGGCAGGCTTTCGTTTGAATCGCGCAGTCTTACTTCTGCTGAGCGGTCAGCGCCGAGTAGCTGTTCATCAGGTTGCGATAGTTCGGGATCCGCTGCGACAGTAGATTACCCAAGCCTTCAATATCGTTGCGCCAGTCGCGGTGCAGCTCACACGCCACCGAGAACCAGTTCATCATCTGTGCGCCAGCCTGAGTCATGCGGCTCCAAGCGGCTTGTTGCACGGTGGTGTTGAAGGTGCCGGACGCATCGGTCACCACAAACACCTCAAACCCTTCCGCCAGCGCCGACAAGGTCGGGAACGCTACGCAGACATCCGTCACCACACCGGCAATGATGATCTGTTTACGGCCGGTAGCCTTGATCGCTTTCACAAAATCTTCGTTGTCCCAGGCGTTGATCTGGCCTGGACGAGCGATGTACGGCGCGTCCGGGAACATCTCTTTCAACTCCGGCACCAGCGGGCCGTTCGGGCCTTGTTCGAAACTGGTGGTGAGGATGGTCGGCAGTTCGAAGAACTTGGCCAGATCAGCCAGGGCCAGCACGTTGTTCTTGAACTCGTTCGGCGAGAAGTCCTGCACCAGCGAAATCAGACCGGTCTGGTGGTCAACCAGCAGCACGATGGCGTCGTCTTTGTTCAGGCGGTTGTAGGTTGGAGTGGTCATGGTGTGCGTCCCTTTTCAATGTTGGAAGTTGTTGTTGCGTTCAAGTTGTGTTCAGGTTACTGACCCATCGAAAAGGGATAAATCGGTTGAAACGCGTTTCACCGTCAACCAGAACAGGACAATTCATCGACAGGAACCTCAGCGTTATCACCTTCAGGCCAGCAGAGTCGAGGTTATTAGCTAATAACACCTTCATTAAACAGTCGCTCAAACGTTGTACTAGGATAGGATCCAAGTCTGCGGTATTTCGTCGGCCAAGGAGATCGTCGACAGTGCTGCTGACGTTTTTGAATTAACGCCTCTCAGGGATGACACGCATATGAACTCACACTTGTTCCCCCACATCGGCAAGGTCATCGCCAGCACCGGCAGCCGGCACTTTCCGCGCATGCTGCATGACCTGATCCTGACGCAACTGGCGGTAGACGCCACGCACATCCGGCAGATGCGCGTCGAACCGGTGAGCCGCACGTCGAGCCGCAGTGAGCCGGAGCCGCTGAAAGAGCCAGCCCTGCTCGCCGAAACGGTGTTTTCCGAACACAGTGCGGCGGCCCACCATTTACAAAATCCGCCGGCCGCGACCAGCGCAGACGCCTCGCAACTGCACCTGACCCGGCGCAAGGACGGCTACCGCTACGTGATTTCGGTGTACCGCAACGGCGAGTCGCAGCGCTTTTCCGCGCAGGAGCGCAGTCTGTTGCAGGACATTTCCCCGGTGCTGCTGCCAATGGTGGAAAAACACATCAACGCCCTGCAACCGACCACTCCTGATCCGCAGACCACGTCCGAAGCAGCCGAAGGCAACGGCCTGGAAACCTTGCGCCTGCGCTTTGACGAACGCCTTGAGCAACTGGGGCTGAGCCTGTCGAACCGCGAAACCGAAGTGTGTGTCGGCCTGCTCGCCGGGCGCACGGCGCCGGAATTGGCCGAGCAGTTGGCGCTGAAGGTCAATACCGTTGAGAGCTATCTGAAGCGGGCGGCGATCAAGTTGGGTATCAGCGGGCGGCATTCGTTGATGCGCTGGATGTATTCGCCGCTGGAGACGTTGGCGTCGAGTGCGGCGTGATACACCGGGATTAGCGAAGGCTTGGTTTTTTTGGTCGTGTCAGTGAGATTCCCCCCTCACCCCAGCCCTCTCCCCCCCGGGGGGCGAGGGGGAAAGGGAGCCGATCTTGGTTGAATTCGAAACTGAGTTCGACATTTTGGCCGATCTTTGTGCTGTTCAAAACCTGAGTTCGACTCGGTATCCCAAGTCGGCGTATCTCCAGCAAACAACGCGATCAGTCCCCTCTCCCTCTGGGAGAGGGCTAGGGTGAGGGCACTCCCGCGACGTGCTCCAATGCCTGATTCACCGCCAATTCCCCCAGCATCACCACTTGCGCGATGCGAGGGAGCAGGCTCCCTCACGCGGCTGTTTCGCAATTAGTTGGGCAAGCGCTGGTTGTCGAGGACGCGACTCACCACCAATTCACTCAACATGATCACCTGCTGCAGGATCAGCATTTTCTTGCGGTGAGGGCTGTCGACCGAGTCGGCAAGGTCACGGGCCATGTCACTGGCCGATGACAACGATTCGTAGGCTTCAACGAGCAGGGTTTCGTTGTCGATGGTGGGGTCGATCAGGTAGATCTTGCCGGTTTTTCGGGTGGGCTTTGAGGTTTTGAGGCTCGAGCGCGGCGTCGTAGGGGATTGGATCGGTATCTGGTGGGTTGGGAGTGGCTTTGAACATAGATAAAGTCTCGTATCGAAATTAACCGGAGCCATCACTTTCGCTACCAAACGAAGGTGGCGGCCATGCGCGGGTTGGTAGACCGGTCGATACGGAAACCCGGCGCTCATGAATGAGCCCCACGCATGTCCACCATATAAAACGCAGCCGCAAAAAGAGACTGCATAAGGTGGCGCCATACGGCGGTACCGAAGCGGGCTACCAAACCCGATCACTGATTTGCAGTGACAGGCAAACGATATATCCCGCCCCATAGCCGCGTAAGCCGGCGGATTCTGGCGTACGCGTAGGTAACGACGCAAGGTGTTGTAGGCGGTATGACGTAACGATTCGTGTAATTTAAACGGACAATCGGCGTTGTGTTTATTGATGGAAATACTGGATGGCGGTGGTTCGAGATTTTGCGGTGTGTCAGTGGGATTTACCCCCTCACCCCAGCCCTCTCCCCCAGGGGGGCGAGGGGGAAAGGGAGCCGATCTTTGTGCTGTTCAAAACCTGAGTTCGGCTCAGTATCCCACGTCGGTGTAACTCGAAAGAACACCGAGATCAGTCCCCTCTCCCTCTGGGAGAGGGTTAGGGTGAGGGTCAGCTCTTAATCCCGCGCCAACGCCTCAATCGGATCCAGCCGCGAAGCATTCCGCGCCGGCACAAACCCGAACACAATCCCGATCAACGTCGAGCACACCACCGCTGTTAGCACCGACGCCAGCGAAAACACCATCTCCCACTCCTTGATAAACACCGAAAACAGATGCCCGATCGCATACGACAGGGAAATGCCAATCGCCCCGCCCAACAAACAGACCATCACCGCCTCCACCAAAAACTGCTGACGAATGTCCGACTGCCGCGCGCCCACTGCCATGCGAATACCGATCTCCCGCGTACGCTCGGTCACCGACACCAGCATGATGTTCATCACCCCGATGCCACCCACCACCAATGAAATCACCGCAATCAACGACAGCAACAACGCCAGCGAGCGGCTGGTTTTCTGCACGGTCTGCAAGACGCTGTCGAGGTTGTTGGTGAAGAAGTCCTTGGTGCCGTGGCGTTGCAACAACAGTTGGGTGACGTGCTCTTCCACCACTTTGCTCGGCTGGCCGTCCTTCATGCGCACGCTGATGCTGTCCAGATAACGCTGACCCAACACCCGCCCGGCGGCGGTTTCGTAGGGCACCCAAACGTTGAGGGTCTTGCCCGAGGCAAACAGGCTTTTATCCTGCGCGGCCACGCCGATCACCGTGCACGGCAGGTTGCCGATCAGGATTACCTGACCCAGTGGATCGACATCTCGCCCGAACAAACGCTGCCGGGTGTTGTGATCAATGACCACCACCTGCGCCTGGCGTCGCGCATCGCTTTCGCTGAACGGGATGCCGGCGGCCATCTTGATCCCGCGCACCTTGAAGTACTGATCGCTGACGCCATTGACCTGCGCATCCAGGTCGATATTGCGATAGCGCAGCAACAGGCTGCGGCCGATCATCGGCGTGGCGCTGTCGACGTAGTACAGCTGATTCAGCGCGGTGACATCGGCCGGTGTCAGGGTTTCGATGGCGGCGGCACGTTTGTCGCCGTAACTGCTGCCGGGATAGACATCGATGGTGTTGCTGCCAATCGCGGCGATGTCCTTGAGCACATAGTTCTTGGCGCCCTCCCCGACCGCTGAAATTGACACCACCGAGGTGATGCCAATGACGATTCCGAGCATGGTCAGCAAGGTGCGCATGCGGTGCGAGATCAACGCCACCCACGCCATGGCGAACGCCTCTTTGAACAATCCGAGACTGGCAACAAGACGTCGAGAGGCGGTGGCTTTCGGTGCCACCGGTTCTTCGCTGAGCAGGTGCGTGGTGTCGCGTTCGTTGGCGCGGTCGCTGAGGATTTCGCCGTCGCTGACTTCAATGATGCGCTCGGCGTTGGCCGCGACTTTCGGGTCATGGGTGACCAGAATCACTGTGTGGCCCGCCTCGTGCAGCTCCAGGAGGATGCGCATCACCTCCTTGCCGCTGGCCGTGTCGAGGGCGCCGGTCGGTTCGTCGGCGAGGATCACTTCGCCGCCGTTCATCAAGGCCCGGGCGATACTCACGCGCTGTTGCTGGCCGCCGGAGAGCTGGCTCGGCCGATGCGTCAGGTGCCCTTCCAGGCCCAGTCGCGCCAACAGTTCACGGGCGCGGGCGTGGCGCTGAAGCTGCGGCGTACCGGCGTAAATCGCCGGCATCTCGACGTTGTGCATCGCGCTCAAATGCGGCAGCAAGTGGTAACGCTGGAAGATGAAACCAAAGTAGTCGCGGCGCAGTTCGGCCAGGGCCTGATTGTCCAGATCGCGGGTTTCCTGGCCGTTGATTTTGTAGCTGCCGGCGGTGGCGTAATCAAGGCAACCGAGGATGTTCATCAGCGTCGATTTGCCCGAGCCCGAGGCGCCAATGATCGCGACCATTTCCCCGGCATTGATCGTCAGGTTGATGTTCTTCAGCGCGAGAAATTCGCGGTCACCGGCGGTGAAACTGCGGGTGATGCCGGTGAGCTGTAACAGTGGCTCGGGCCTGCTCAGGCCCCCCCCCCATTCGTCAGCGGGTCACCCATGACCCCGCGAACACCCTCACCCCGACCCCC
>NZ_CDROCK010000081.1:0-17671 GCF_977020205.1 Pseudomonas sp. AIG
CAACTATCGAGGCGCGACTGGTGGATCTGCGGCGCGAACAGTTCAGTCAGCGAGCTGCTGGCGGCTTCCTGCCAGCTCGCGCGACGGGCGAAGTTGACGTAGGCGTCGACGGCGAAACGCACGCCGGGCAGCACCAGTTCCTGGGAACGCAGTTGATCCGGATCGAGACCGACCGCTTGACCGAGACGCAGCCAGGCTTCGATGCCACCGTCTTCACCGGGAGCGCCGTCATGGTCGAGCAGACGCTGAATCCACTCACGACGGATTTCCCGGTCCGGGCAATTGGCGAGGATCGCCGCGTCTTTCAGGGGGATGTTCACCTGATAGTAGAAGCGATTGGCGACCCAACCCTGAATCTGTTCGCGAGTGGCGCGGCCTTGGTACATCGCCACGTGGTAGGGGTGGTGGATGTGGTAGTAGGCGCCTTTGGCGCGCAGGGCCGCTTCGAATTCGGTGGGGGACAGCGGGGTGTCGGTCATTGCGGTTCTCCGGGGAACAACCGTTGGATTCCTGGGGGTCTATTCGGACGCCTTCGCGAGCAAGCTCGCTCCCACAGGGTTTGTGAACGCCACAGATCCAGTGTGGGAGCGAGCTTGCTCGCGAAGAGGTCGGTCGCTACAGCACAATACTCATGCCATCGAACGCCACTTCAACATTACGCCGGGCCACTTCGGCACGCTCCGGCGAATCTTCGTCGAGAATCGGGTTGGTGTTGTTGATGTGGATAAGCACTTTGCGCTGCTCAGGCAACTGCTCCAGCACTTCCAGCATGCCGCCAGGCCCGTTCTGTGCCAGATGGCCCATCTCGCGACCGGTGCGAGTGCCAACGCCACGGCGCTGCATCTCATCGTCATCCCACATCGTGCCGTCGACCAACAAGCAATCGCTGCCGGCCATGATCTCCAGCAACGGCGCATCGACCTTGCCCAGCCCCGGCGCATAAAACAGTTTGCCGCCAGTCTTCAGGTCTTCAACGATCAAACCGATGTTGTCGCCCGGGTGCGGATCGAAGCGGTGCGGCGAGTACGGCGGCGCGGCGCTGCGCAATGGCAGCGGGGGGAAGCGCAGGTTCGGGCAAGCGGCCACGGTGAAACTCTGGTCGAGTTCGATGCGGTTCCAGTCCAGCCCGCCGTTCCAGTGCGTGAGCATCTTGAACAGCGGAAAACCGGTGCTGAGGTCTTCGTGAACCATGTCCGTGCACCAGACCTGATGCGGGCAGCCTTCGCGCAGGCTGAGCAGGCCGGTGGTGTGGTCGATCTGGCTGTCCATCAGGATGATCGCGCTGATGCCGGTGTCACGCAGGGCGCGGCCCGGTTGCATCGGGGCGAAGCTTTGCAACTGCGCGCGAATGTCCGGCGAGGCGTTGCACAGCACCCAGTTCACGCCGTCATCGGAGATCGCGATCGACGATTGGGTGCGGGCCTTGGCATTCAGGCTGCCATCGCGAAAGCCTGCGCAGTTGACGCAGTTGCAGTTCCACTGCGGAAAACCGCCGCCAGCGGCCGAACCCAGAATCTGGACGAACATGAACACTCCATCATTTCAACGCGGAAAATAAAACGCCCCGGCGAGCCGAGGCGTTGCACTGCAATTCTACGTAAGCAGAACTCAGCGGCTGGCGAAGTACATGGTGACTTCGAAGCCGATACGCAGGTCGGTGTAAGCCGGTTTTGTCCAGGACATGGGTGTCTCCTTCAGGGTGGGTGGGATAGCGCTGTCCATAGGTATAGTCCACGGCAGCGCAAAGATGTTCCAAATAGTTAGGCTGCTATGTTACTCAAAATTTCCGGGTAAATGCCCGTGAATCTTTGAGAAAGCTCCTTGCAGCCTTGGTAATGATCAATTTGCCGGTTGCCATGGGGTTTTGGGCTCCGGATCGCTGGCGAGGCAGAGCCAGCCGCCGTCGGCGTTGAATAAACGCCGAGCCGCCGCGAGTAATGTCTGGCGATCCAGTTGTCGGATGGCAGTAACCAACTGCTCAAGATAATCCGACGAGTGGCCTGCAAGCTTGGCCTGCCAGAGCTGTTCGGCAGCTTCTGTACTGGACAGATTGGCGTCGTCGAATTGATCGGCGAGGCTTTGGCGCTGTTGCTCGAAGCTCGACTCATCAATCTTTTCGACCAGCATTGGCAGGCTTTCGAAGAACTGCTTAATGTGGCCGAGCAGTTCCACAGGTGTGCTACTCGGGGATTGCACGCCAAACAGCATGGCCGCTTGCCCGTGAATTTGCCGCAGTGAGCTGAACACCGCGTAGCCCAATTGCAATTCGACGCGCAGGCGCTGGTAGAAAGGCGTCTGGCAGAACTGCGCGAGCAGTCGCCATGCGGCTTCGTCGGCGATCTCGCGGCTGGCGGTCGGGCAGCACAACAGCAAGGCATGTTCGCTGGAGGCGGTATCGATGTGGCGCCAATGTTTTTGCGCGGTGATCGCAGCGGGCGCTGGCAACTGATTGTCCGGGATCCCGGGAATACGGCTCAGGGCCAGGCCCATGGCGGATTGCGTCTGCTGGTTAAGCCCCAGAGCGAGGCCGTCCCAGCGCGAAGTTGTCCACAGGCGTTGGGCGTCGCCGCCGGTCTTGCTTGATTGCAGAAGATGTTCCGGCAGTGCTTTCAGCAATTGGCGAATCGGGATCAGTGGCGTTTCTGGTTCACTGCGCGGCGAATCTGCGTCAACTTGCGTCAGACTTTTCAGCGCATCCTCAAGGACGCTGGGCATTGGCTCTTGCAGGCCGCTGAGCTTCAGCAGCCATTGATTGCCAGCGACGCTGAAAGACAGGTCGACCCCGGCCTCACGGGCGTCTTGCTGAGTTTGCCGAAGGCTGTGTTGCAAGCGTGATTGCAGATCCGCGCTGACTGCGCCCTCCACCTGCCAACGCAGATAAATCGAGCCTTCGTCAGTGCTGTCCGGCAACGCCTGACTGAACTGCATCGGCGAGCGTTCGCGACGGCCGCGTGAACGATCCTGAGCGAACGTACGCAGGCCTCGGTGGGCGCTGGTCTGGCCGCGAATCAGTCCGGCGTTCGCCAACGGTTCGCTGGCTCGCAGAAAAGGGTTGGCCGCAGGCAGGCTCCAGTGATCGCTGAAGTTATCCACAGTGCCGATTTCGCCGAGAATCTGTGTAAGGGCTTTAACGCCGGAGTCAGACAACCCGTCTTCCAGTGCTTCACTATCGAGCCGCGCCAGTTGCAGCGCACCGCAGACTTGCTGCTGGCGCTGTAGCAGAGCTGAGTATTCTTTGCGCAGTGGCGCCCAATCCTGGCGAGCAAAGAAACTCAGCCAATCGAGCAGGTGTTCGCGAATGACAATTAACGACTCGGATGACGCGCTGAATTGCAGATGCAGCAACGCTTGCCCGGCAAAGTGATAAACCGCCATGGCGTTCACTCCATCAGCCAGATTCTGCTGCTGCAAATACGCCAGTAACCCGCCGGGTTTGGCGCTGTTCAGCCAATGGCAGAGAAACGCCAAAGCCTCGACAGACGACCCTGGTAAGGCATCGAAAGCAAATATCAGATTGCCGCATCGTTCACCGGCCTGTTGATAACTTTTCACCGCCAGCGCCACGGATGCCGCCTGCGCAGCGTTATCCCCAGCTGGCAAATCCGCCGCAAATTGTTCAGCCAGTGCCTTTAGTTCTTCAAGACTCTGCGGCCCCACCAGACTCAGGGTCATTTGCCCGGTCCGATAAAACTTCCGATGGAAATCTTTCAACGCTTGTTGAAACGCTGGTTGCTCGACTTGCAAGCTGTCCCGATTCCCCGCATGAAACCCCCGCAACGGGTGCTCTGCCGGTAAACCTTCGTACAAGGAAAACTGCTGCTGCGCTGCAGGATCCTGCGACCAAGCGACAAACTCCGCCTGCAACACTTCGCGTTCGCGCAACTGATCGTCCAGATTCATACGCGGCTTGGCGAGCATGTCTGACAAACGCTCCAGCCCGGCGCTGAACGAGTGCGTCGGCAATTCAAAGAAAAAATCAGTGGTTCGTTCACGGGTGCTGGCATTCACCTGGCCACCGTGACCTTGCACGTAAGCCATCAGCCCTTCATTCGCCGGGAAACGCTCGGTGCCGAGAAACAGCAAATGCTCGAGAAAATGCGCCAGTCCCGGCCACGCCAATGGCACGTCATGGCTACCGGCAGACACCCGCAAGGCAGCGGCGCTGCGCTTCAGACCAGGCACATGACGCAGGGTCACGCGCAAGCCATTGGCCAGGGTTTCGGTGAGAGGGCGAGGATGAGTCGGCGCAGGCATGGGCACTTCCAGAACAGTGAAGTGCCAATGCTAGCGGATTAGCGCTTGTTCAGCGCGCCGTAAAGCTCCGGGCGGCGGTCGCTGAGGTAGCGATTGGCGGCACGGGAGTCGAGCATCAACTGTCGATCGAGCTCACCGATGATCAGTGCTTCGTCCAGTCCGGCCTGGGCGATACGGCTGCCGTCCGGCGCGGCGAGGCTGCTTTGCCCGCAATAATGGATCTCGCCTTCGCTGCCGCAATAGTTGGCGTAGGCCACGTAGCACTGGTTTTCGAAGGCGCGCGAACGCACGGTGACGTCGGCGACGAAATCGAACGGAATCATGTTCGCTGTCGGCACCAGAATCAGCTCGGCGCCGGCGAGCGCCAGGCGTCGGGTGTTTTCCGGGAACTCCAGGTCGTAGCAGATCAGGAAACCGAGCTTCCAGCCGTTGAGTTCGACGATGGGGAAATCATCATTACCGGGGCTGAACATCGAGCGATCCAGATCACCAAACAGATGCGTCTTGCGGTAATTGCACAGGCGCTCACCGTTTGAATCAATCAACTGCACCGCGTTGTAAATCTGCCCGTCGGCGGTGCGCTCCGGATAACCGTAAGCAATCGCCAGAGCCGCAGCCTTGGCGATCCGGCCGATCTGTTGCGCCCATTCACCGTTGTAGACCTCGGCCAATGTGCTGACCGCATCCGCGCCGATGTTGTAGCCGGTCATGAACATCTCCGGCAGCACCAGCAAGTCAGCGCCCTTGGCCTCCATCGCCAGTTGATGCAGGCGTTGCAGGTTGGCGGCGGGGTCCAGTGGCAGCGGTGGACATTGGTAAAGGGCTACACGCATCAGGGATTCCTCTTACTCGGGCAGGGCGATAGGGCCGATGTCTTTGAACACATCACCCGGGCCCGGGTTCGCTTTATGTGTCGAACCGCCGAAATGCTTCATGATTCCCCACACCGCGTTGAGCGACGTTTGCACGGCGCCTTCGACCCATGCCGGGGTCCACGAAACGTCGTCGCCGGCGATGAAAATCCCGCGCTGCTCGGCTGGCATCTCGTCTTGCATGAAGTGCGCGTACATGCGCTGGTTGTAACGGTAGTGGCCGGGCAGGGCACCTTTGAAGGCGCCGAGGAAGTGCGGATCGGCCTCCCACGACACAGTGATCGGGTCGCCAATGATCCGTGCGGCGATGTCGACTTTCGGGTAGATCTTTTTCAACGCGTTCAACGCCAGCTCAACGCGTTTTTCCACCGGATGCGGCAGCATTTTCAATGCATCGCTCATCCACGAGTAAGACAGGCAGATCACGCCCGGCTTGTCGTCGCCATTGTCGAACAGATAGGTGCCACGGGTCAGGCGATCAGTGAGGGTCATGCTCATCAGGTCGCGACCGGTTTCCGGGTCCTTGTCCTTCCAGAACGGCCGGTCGACCATCACGAAAGTCTTCGACGACTGCATGTAGCGGGTGCGGTCGAGCGCCATCCACATTTTCTGTGAGAACAGGGTTTCGTCGCATTCGATCTGCGTGGTCAACAGCCAGCTCTGGCACGTGGTCAGCACGGCGGCGTATTCGCGGGTGTCGCCATTGTTGTCGGTGACGGCGAAACGGCCATCCGCTGCGTGGGCAATTTTCTTCACGCCGGAACGCGGCGCGCCACGGTGCAGGGATTTCAGGCTGGTGCCTGCTGGCCAGTGCACACAACGCTCCGGCACATGCCGCCAGATGCCTTGCGGCACTTGCTCGACGCCGCCGACCACCAGATGTTGATGGTCGTCGCAGTTGGTCATCACCACACGGAAGATTTCCAGCATCGAGTTAGGGAAGTCCGAATCCCAGCCGCCGGTACCGAACCCCACCTGACCAAACACTTCGCGGTGATGAAACGAGAGTTTGGCGAAGGCCTCGGAGGTGGCGACGAAGTCATAGAAGGTGCGGTCGTCCCACAGCGGCACCAAGGTATTCCACAGCTCCTTCAGACGCGGCACGTCGCGGTTGCGAATGGCTTGCTGGATATCGGCGAACTGCGAGCCCGCTTCCAGGGCATCCGCCCAAGCGTCAGCCACTTCCTGGAACAGCGCAGGAAGATCCGCCAGTTTCTGTGCGTAGTGGGTTTTGCCTTCCAGATCGATTACGGTGCTGCCGGAGGCCGGCGTCAGCGGGTTCGGGAATGGCTTGGTCTCAAGACCGAGCTTGTCGACGTAGTGATAGAACGCGGTGGAGGACACCGGGAAACGCATGCCGCCGAGTTCAGCGACGATGCCATCAGTGCCATTGAAGGCTTGCGAACGCAGACGGCCACCGAGCTTCGAAGCCTCGTAAACCACCGGTTTCAGACCGAGCTTCATCAGTTCGTAAGCGGCCACCAGACCGGCGATGCCAGCGCCGACGATCGCCACTTCAGCGCCGTGGTTGTGCTCAGGAATTGTGCCGAGGCCGGCCGGGTGTTCGATCCAGTCGTCAAACGCGAACGGAAAGTCCGGGCCGAAAATGGTGACTGGTTTCTTACCGTCTGCAGGATGGCGATTGTTCTTGTTCATGGCTGACCTTGCTGGCGACCCGACGCGGGATGCGCGTCTGAGTATAGGAAAAGATGCCAGCCATTCTAGGGAGCGTAGAACACGTTAATAAGACGCAAAGTGTCGTCGTTTTGCCAGATTCGCGAACAATATGACGAGCAGCGCCTGCACACCGACCAAGATGTGGGAGCGAGCCTGCTCGCGAAGAGGTTCTGAAATTCACCCGAGAAGCTCGATCAAAACCTTAAACCGGCTGCCCCCGATCAATCTTGCTACTCAAAATGATCGACGTCGTGGTCTTCTCCACCCCGTCCACGCTGCCAATCTGATCCAGCAACTGATCCAGTTGCTCCGGCGAATCCGTGCGCAACCAAGCGACATAGTCAAACTCCCCACTCACCGCACACAACTGCTGCACCTGCGCCATTGCACTTAACCGGCGTAGAACTTCTTTACCGGAACGCGGCTGCACCTTGATCCCGACATAGGCCTGCAAGCCACCGTCGACCACTCGCTGGCCGAGACGTACGCCATAACCGGTGATCACTTTAGCCTTTTCCAGCCGCGCCAGACGTGACGTCACGGTGGTGCGCGCAATGCCCAATTGCCGGGCGAGCATGGCCACGCTTTCGCGGGCGTTGATCTGCAGGGCGGCGATTAGTTGACGGTCGATTTCATCGAGCACGGGCGGGCGGGTGTCGGGCAAGGGGGCGGCTCCATGGTGTGTGGGGGCGATGAGTTGTGCATGTTACAGGCACTACGAGCGACACGTTGCGGGTGATGTCGGAGCGGTTCACCCAAGCGTCGACGCTATCGTTGCGCTGAAACAAAACATCGGATATTTGATTTGACTTACCTGACCTATTTATCAAGAATGCCAGCAAGAGCGCGAAATCTGCTGCCTTGCAGGGCATTAGCGGACGTAGGTACCTCAGCGATGCTGCAACATCGGTGTAAGGTGAGACCTCTTCATCCCATTTCCTGAGGATGCAAATATCAGGATTCAAACATCAAGGGCAGCCAAATGGCTGCCCTTTTCTTTGTCTTCAAGAATGTACCGCTTGTACAAAAGCTCGCCTTGGCGGTGTTTGTTCATCGCTCTGGCCGGTGCGTGCATAAAGTTCCAGAGGACATGCCCGTTTCGCACATCGACCACGACAAGCATGTCATTTTTTGCCTCATAGGCATTGATGAAAGCCATTCGGTAACCGCCATTATCGTAAAGGACTTTCCAGACTTCGAAAGGTCCCGCGAGCGTATCGATGGCATGTCGAACATAGCGTTCTCGGGAGTCTGGACGTTTCTCAACGATATGAGCCAGTTTGTCTCTCATGACTGCCACCCTCCCAATGGGTGTGAGGATAGTAACGGTCAGTACGGACTCGTCGACGAACCCAAAGTGATCCAGAAGGATTTTGAGGGCGTCTTCTGCGTTGTCAGCCCTTTTTATCTCGTCGATTGCCGCTGACCGAAGTTCTCTCGATAACGTTCTCAGATCAGGTAAGGCAAGGTTGATCCAGGTTGGTTGGTCGGCTGCTTCCTTTATCAGTGGCGCAGCATTCACGAGCATAAAAACAATCCTGGACGGGCGGTGGCGTCCGGAGATTACTCGTCTGGAGAAACGGTCAACAACGCGCGGAGAAGGGAGAAAACATAGTTTGGGAACATTCCTACAGATCTTGCGGTTGTATTCCTAACAATGCGCTTCCGAACATTGCGCTCGCCAAGACTTTGAACCCTGATCCAGCGCTCAAGAAAAAGCCGCGCATTTAGCGCGGCTTTCAATTTGGTGGGCCCACACGGACTTGAACCGTGGACCAAAGGATTATGAGCCCGAGTTGGAGCGTCGATTTCATTGGGTAAAGCCTTAAAAGTCGGGACATGTCTGCGATTCCTGTACATATGTGCCGAATAAAAATATGGCTGAATTGGACGGATGTTGGACGGAGAAATCTCGCGCTTTAGCCTGTTCCTGTGGAAGCGCTCGCTCGCTCTTCGCTGGTGTGAGTGGAAAGAAATCTAGGATCATGGCCATCACGGTCTATCTTGACCAATCGACTATAAACCACCGGCGGAGTCACCCATGTCTGACCTTTTACAAGATACGCCTGCCGCCCTCAGATGGGCGGAAGAAGCCGAGCTGCGCCACGCTCCGGGGAAATTTGGCGAAATTGTACGCGCCATTATTTGGACTGACTCTCGCAACGAGCATGGGGAGTTACAGGTCGACGTTGATCCGGCGAGGCTGGTCGCACAGGTCAACAGCAATCCCTTCACCCTTCTTCATAACCACGACCCTGGGCTTCCCAAGGGAAAAGTTTTGGAAAGCGAGTCGTTCGAAAGCGAAGATGGTCAAAAATTTGTTGCCGCGCTAATCGGGTACTACGCGGGCGGGGATGTGCTCAATTTTGGTGATTTGGGTCTTGATGAGCGAGCGTTGGTGCCACCGCCAGAGACGCTTCCTCCGCTACCTGATGATATGTGGCTTGAGATCGCAACGGACCCAAGAGAGGTTGAAAAAGAGTGGTTGGACCAGGTTGCCAACGACTCGCCTGTCAAGATTGAGTGCGGTGAGCTTTCTCATAACGCCGCTGATTCCCTGCAAGAATTAATCAGAATCGGTATCCCGTACGTAATTCTTGTCTGGAACCCCTTCGTGAAGGCATTTGCCTCTGAAGCGGGGAAAGCCTCATATGCAGGAATTCATGCGTGGTTAAAGCGCCTGCTCAGTCGAGCTGCTGAGCGACGTAGCCCCATCCTTGACTTCCACTCGTTCTACGAGGGGTGTCAGATTTCATTCTTGTACAGGGGGACCGACGTCAAAAAGCTTCATGCTGCGCTAGATGCTTCAGCGGGTGCTGCGGGTCAAGCGGCGCGCTTAACCTCCAGACTAAGAGATCGAGGAATGGTTTGTCGGCAGTTGGTTTATGAGTTCGATAAAGAGGCGCTATTGTGGGTTCCCTCCTTTGCTTTGCTTGACGATGATCGAATTATTACCGACAACCTAGCGCTGATCTCCGTTGAGAATCTTCCGAAAGGCTTGAGTCTCGGGTTAACACGAAGTAAATCTCTCTGAAATCAAGTTCAGCGGCTGAAACACTACGCATCATCCCGCACCCCTTGATCCGCCGGGGGGGCGGGCTTCCTTTGAAGTCCAAACGATTTAGGGTTTTTAGCCGATTTTCTTATCAGTTCTGATTTAAAAATAACGCCAAAATCCCGGTTTTTTGTGGTTTTCATCCAATGAAATAAGGTGCTATCGGCGGGCGGGGTGAAAAGACGTTTTCCGAGTAGATGCGCAATGTCTCTGCATTCCTTTTCAATACTTTGCATCATGTGAAATTGACCATAGCCAGCTGAAGCCCATAGCCCGCATGGGTTAGCGATTCAATTGCACTCCCACGACGCTTTCAAAAAAAAATGACACGAACCCCGTCGGCGGGAGGGGGATAAGTGCTTTTTCAGCTGTTTTTTTCTGAGCGAGAGAATTTTCCGGAGGCAGTCACCGGCAGTCGCGGTTACGCCAATGCCGTCAGTCGCCGTGCTGATGTGGGGGCGCACGTCTCTAGTTATACTGTTTGCATATACAGTAAATCGATGGGGTAGGCAGGGTTCATGAATAGAGAGTCTGCGGGAACCGTTATCCCGGCAGCGTCCGGAGTAGAGCAGTGGCGGCTTATGCTGCGCGATGAGGTGGCGCTGCTCGCAATGCCGGGTGCCCATCACAAAGCATTGCTTAGGCAAGCGTATGCACTGCACCAGGGCCATGTGATCGATGCTGACCAACTAGGTGACTTGCTGGAGTTAGCGGACGCGGCTCTGGCGTACGCTGTCGAATCCCTACTCGACCTCGAAGCTGAGGAGTAGGAGAACTCATGCACGTACTTGTCACGCCTATGCGCTTACGTGGTGTCGCGCTCGATCCGAAAGAGCGGCGCCGTTATCCGGCGATCCGGGGCAACGTCATGGTCAACTCTACTAACTGTCATGAATTAGGGCGTGCTGCCAACGTCGCCCGCGTTGAGGTAGGAATGCCCCTCGATCCCGATCCGCTCCCGCCTTTGCTTGATGCGACTCTGGCAGGAATGGCAGTAACCGGCTTTGTGTTGAGCGGTATCGAGTACATCGACGGTTGCGCTTATGCACAGTCATGGTGGTGTCGATTAGGTTGAAAGCAAAAACGTGCAGAGTCAGTGGCTTTCAGCCATTCTGGACAAGAATCAAATAATCATGGTGAAAAGGGGTCTTTACTGTGTCAATTACGGGTGGGGTTACTGAGTCTGAACGGTTGCTATCGCAATTTTGCCAAAACTCTTTTTTGAAATTATGGACTTACCCCAATCCGTACAAGGATGATGGAAAAGAACTATGTGATTTGATTGCTGTTTTTGGTGATCATGTATTCATTTTTTTTGACAGAAATAATGCTCTGCCTCACACGACTGATAAAGATCCATTAGTGCTATGGAATCGCTGGAAATCCAAGGTCATAGATAAGCAAGTAGGAACCGCTCACGGTGCTGAACGTTACATAAGAAGCGGAAGATCTATTTTTATAGATGGAAAAAAGACCCGCCCATTTCCACTTGAAATCAAGCTGGATAAAGCTATATTCCATAAAATAATCGTAGCTCATGGCGCGAAGGAGGCTTGCGTCAACTCTTCTCCGCATAATATTTATGGAAGTTTGGCAGTTACATATACGGATATGGTGGGAGCAATCCCCACGGAAATAGTTCAGCCATTCTCCCTCGTATTGGATAAAAGTAATCCGATTCATATTCTTGATAGTCATAATCTTGAAATCGTGCTTGGGGAACTCGACACTGTCACCGATTTTGCTAACTATCTAGATGAGAAAGTAGCGGCTATAAAGTCTCTAAGGATGCTTAGTTATTGTGGTGAAGAAGATCTTCTGGCGCATTATTACAGAAACTTCGACAAGGAAAATCAGCGCCACTTTATCGGGACGGATGATAAAGAAATTAGCGGTGTGATGGTCGGGGAAGGTGAGTGGAAAGAATACGTCGAGTCCGACACCTATGCTGCTACAAAGAAGGCTAATGTGGTGTCTTACATGTGGGACGAGCTTATACAGAGGACGTGCCAATACTCCCTTGACGGGAAGCTAAAGGGGAATGCGGATCTCCTGCGGGGGCCAAGCGCAATTTATGAAATGGTGAAAGAACCTCGTTTTATGCGTCGAAGCATTGCCGAGGGGATGATAAAAGCAATTGATACTTTTCCGGAAATGGATGGTGGCGGAAGAAAAGTTACTCTTATGCCTTCAATTGCGCCAACAACCGCGTATCTGTTCTTACAGTTAAAAGTGCCAGACAGCTTAAAGCTTGCGCCAGATATAAGGGAAAAGCGCCAAACCATCTTAGAAATTGCATGTGGCGCTGCCAAGAACAAATTCCCAAGATTTACGAAAATAGTGGGGATCGGGGTCGAGCCTCCGAAGTACTCAAATACTGTCGCCGAAGACTTTATTCTCATGCCCTGCGAGATATGGACGGAAAAGCTGCGCTCGCACTATCGAGAGTTGAATGAACCGTTCAATTTCTTTGAAACTCCAAGCCTCAGTCAACGTAAGGTCGTAGTAAGCGAATTTGTCCAGTCTCAAAATCGCAAGCCGGTTTCTCAAGGTCGCAATGAGCGCTGCATATGTGGGTCAGGAAAAAAACACAAGAAATGCTGTGGCGCCTAATAGCGGCAATGACATCCGAGTCAAAGTGTAATTGGTCGCACCTTTGACAATATTGCCAAGGCCTCTTGAGACTTGGCTATAAACGCTGATGCATCTGCTGGAGCAGGAGTGGGGCCAGGAATGTGAGTGTGTGAAGAAAGCTGAGAATTCATTTTTTGCAGTAAATCCAAAACTTCGCACACTACCTCAAACAGATTAACGCTTTCAGAGCCGATCCAGTTCTTTGGTGCTTTTAGGCTTTGGCTTTCTCCGGCCACGCTTCGGCGTAAGCCCTCAATCCGTTCCTGCATATCACCGCCCACCGTGGCGTTGTGCTTCTGACCCACAACCAGATTCAGATCCCGGCCGGTCGCCTGGTGCAGATCGCCCACCGCCGCCAGGCTCGCGGATCCTCCTGACATCAGCTTGAGCGCGCCCAGCGCCTCGATCTTTTTCACACCACCCACCGTCTCGGTCGAATGGTCGTCCACCGCCCGGGAGTGGCTTTGGAACCGCTCGCGGTTGTCCAGGGCTTCAACCTCGCGCTCGATCGCCTGATCCCGGATCTTTCCATCGGTCTGGCGTAGCCAATTGCCGTCGGCGTCGACACGCTGCTGGGCGGCGGCGCTGTGCTGCCACACCTGATCACCTTTCGGCACCTTGGGCATGCTCAGGCCGTGCGGCAAGATCGATTGAATGTAGGGTTTGTTCGGCAGGCCGTAGGCGAAGCACACCACTACCCGCGTTCCTTCCTCCGGAAAGGCGTAAATGCCCATTTCCTCGCCACCGGTGGGCAGCGGCAGAGGAACGCCAGTGAGCGGCGGCATGGCCGGATCTGGCTCGTCATCCGGGCCAAGTACGACAATATCCACGGCGTAGCGCGGACGGAAGTCGTCGCACAGGCCGGCGTCCGCCGGCGCGTCGGGCACGGCGGTAACCCGGGCAAAACGCGGCAGGTGGTAACCACCGGTGAGTTCGGGAAATTGGCGCTCTACAGAGCGGCGGATTGCGTCTTCCATCGGATAGCCATCTGGTCATTGGTCAGCATCACCGTGGTGATGCGCTCGCCGTTGTTGATCGTTGCACCTGGTCGCACGCCGGGAAGGGCCGCGACCATTGCGCTCTGGTTGCCTTGGTAGCCGTCGAACAGCTCCGTGGGGATTTGCAGCGGCGCACGTGCGCCGAAAAAACTGTCGGCCCAACTGCCGGCGAACACTTCACCGTTGCCCAGCTGGTGCCAGGTGAAGTCAGGAATGCTGAATACCCGGGCGAGACTGTCCATGGCCTGGTAACCGGCGGCGAGGCTGTAGAAGTACGGCGTCTTCACGCTGGCGTATGGTTGATCCGGAACGCGGAAGCGCAGCCCGGTTTGTTCGCTGACCTTGGCCAACACGGCGCGCAGATCCACATGACGCAGGTTCAACGGCAACGGGTTGGCCAGCACTGCCGCCAGTTCCCGGCAGAACAGCACCTGCTCGACCGCATTGGCGGCGGTGCAGCGCTCGACGTAGCCGATGAAGTGGCGTTGCAACGTGCCTTCGTTGTAGCCGATGTCCAGCGTCACCAGACCTTTCAGCGGCACAGGGGATTGAACTGTGAAGTTCGCCCGGCCGGGGCTGGTAGCGTCCAGCCTGACGTCCTCCTTGATGAGAGCGATCGGGGCGCCGTTGATGGAAAGTATCTTGTGCAGTTTCACGTCTGCTCACTCCCGCCCAGCCACTTATCCACACGTCCCAGCACCTTTTCGAAGCCGCTCAGCGCGGGGTTGTCGCTGGTTCCTTCTCCGTTGCCGGCACCGCCGTCACCGACCGGGCTTCCCGGGGCGCCTTGAGCGTCTACCTTGTTGCCGGCGCGCCGGCCTTCGACTTTCTCCGGGTTCGATTCGCGCTCGCTCAGGGTGAATTGCACAAGCCAGGCTTTCAGGGTGTCGGCTTCCCGCGCACTGACTCCGTCGGAGAACTCCACCTGACGCACGCCGAAGGTTTCGGCCGTGTCGTTCACGATCCGATACAGATGCAACTGACCACCGCCGGCGGTGGCTTCAGCCATGCGCAACAGATCCGTCAGCTGAGTTTTATCCACAAAGGGAATCATCAGTGAGACTGCCAGCGTCTTAGGCTTGAAGCCTTTGTGAGCCTTTTCGGTGTTGCTGGTCTGGCCGGACATATCGCCGCTTTCGATTCGCAGGTTGGCCGTGACCTTGAGGTTCTTGCCCTGGACTTTTTGCCCGTCGAGTAGGAGCGTCATAGGCCCACCAGTTCCTGGACGAAACTCAGCCCTTCTTTACTGCCGACCAACAACAGGCCGGCGCATTGAATCCATTCGTGGCCCGGGGCGTCGCCGGCGAGCAGTTCGCGTCGCAATTCGCCGGCGGTCCCCGGGCCGATCATCCGCGCGCGCATGCTGACATCAGGGTTTCCCCCAGCCAGTAGCTCTTTCAGATCAGCCAATTGCTGATCCCGTCCCCGCTGCTGCGCGCTCTTGCGTGCTGCCAGCGCCGCCAGATCAGCCAGCGGCGAGCTGTCAGCGGCATAGCCCTCCAACACGGCTATTTGCCCCGCCATGGACTGTTTGGCAGCCTTGATCACCGTGCAACGCTCCAGCGGCAAACCCTGCCAGCGCGGCAGCGGCCCGGCGGTGGGCATCTCCCACTTTTCGCTCTCCAGTTTCACCAGGTGTTGCGCCCGACGCTCGGTGCGCACCAGGTCAGGGATCGGCAGCAGTGCATTGAAGCGCGCCAAGCTGCTGGCCAGCTGTTCCAGGCGCGTGCCCAGAAACAGGATCGACAGCGCGTATTGCGGCCCGGTCGGGCGCCCGCTGTCGCTGGCGTCTTCCAGTTTCTTGGCGAGTTGCTCCAGCGCGTTGGGCGCTGAGAGAAAGCGCTGATAGCCTGCGCCCTGGCCAACTCCGCTTTGAAACGGCGTCACAACCAGACAGGCCGGCACCTGGCCCAACTGCTCCGCCAGTGCTGCACGTCCGGCGGCGATCGCATTTTTGGCGGCATCACCAACCGGCCCCGGGTTGGTGTTGGCCAGCCCACTCAGGCCAGCCAAACGCTGGGCGGTGCTGGCCAGCTCGCCACCGGCCAGATCCTTGGCCGCTGACAGCCCACCCATCCACTGCGTGGCCTGCTCTGGCCAGCGCATCGTCACCGGCGCCCAGGTCATGCCAGCGGCGTCCAGGTGATGGCTTTCATGGCTTTGAGGTTTTTGTCTTTCAGCGCCTTTGCCACAGATTGGCGCAAGGTTTCGGCGTGCTGCTGCGCCGCTTGCCGGAAGCGCACCAGGTCAAGGCTGACTTTCTGCAATTGTTCAATGGTGTGCGGTAGGAAAGCCATTAACTGATGAGCGTCATAACATGGATAAACATCGTCCAGCCCCAGCAGCACTTGGCCGTTTAAATTCACCTGATCATCGATCGCGCTGCTGTAGCGGTATGGTTCGCCCAACGCGCTGGAACTGAAGCCGCCGGCGATGTAGGCCGTGCAGTCAGCAGCGATTGCTTGCAGTTTCTTGTCCCGCAGAGCAGCCAACACGGCGTCGATGTCATCAACCCATTCGCCCTTCTTCCAGACCTGATTAGGCCCAGGCTTCTTCATGGTGAAACCCGCTGGTACCGCTTCGAACCCTTCCAATGTTCGCGGCTCGCCAGTGTCGGTGCTGTACACCACGACGCCGCCGAAGAAGTCCACAAGCTGCCAAGCTTTGCCGTTCCACCACGCGGCTTTATGCTCCGGAACTGCTGGTGGCGCGACTTCCACGCAGCCACCAGGGATCAGGTAAACACCTGGCTCCAGTGGTGATTCCTCAGCCCTCACGGCACCAATAAAGATGCCGAGATAGTCGGTCTGATAAACGATTTTGTCCGTCATGCTCGATCTCAATACTTGATGCAGAAAAGAAGGGCCAAGTTTTTAGGCCGGGTTTCGGTACCGCCATTGGCGGCAACGGTCACGGCGTGGGTGTGCGCACCGCCGCCACTGACACCAACGTTGTGCGCATGCTGGCCGGCGGCACCGATGCCGACGTTGTGCGCGTGGTTGCCCTGGTAGTCGGTTCGCATCGGTCGCCCGTCGGCATTCTTCCCGCCGCCGATTTCAAGTTCCGTCCAGACACTGCCGCCTGCCGGGTAACCAACATTCACGCCAGCGCCGTTGTCGACCGTTCGGAACCCGTGGTCATGGTTGCCTTGGGCATCAGTCCAGGCGCTGTGGACGTGGTTGCCTTGCGCATCTGTCCAAGCAGTGTGCAAGTGATCACCCACTGCAGCGGCCGAGGCTGTGTGAGCGTGCAAGTGCAACGCCATGTCCTGAAACGATCCGAACCCCCGACCGGGATCCACACCACGCCCATCGTCCCAACCTCGCGGAAACAAACCGCGCATGTCAGGCAAATTGAACGTGGTGGAGCCGTCGCCAGCGCCGTAGTGCGTTCCAAGCCAGGCAAAGAGTTGTGCGTATGTGGTACGGGACACGGCCGCCCCGTTGCACTTCAGCCACCCTTGCGGCGCCCAGGACATGGCGAACGCTGCCACCATTCCAGTCATCGAATCACCGACCTGCTTTTGTAGCTTGTTCAGGGCGGCGGTCGACGCCACGATCTGGCTGCTGTTGGTTGCTGGATCGTCGCTGATTGCGTTGGGTAAGTTGCCCAATCCCACGTCTGCTTTGGTCGTTGCCCGGGCGCGCAACTCCGCGTAATCCCCTTTACGCGCCGCCAAATGTTTAATGAGTGCACCGGCGATCGGCTCAGGCTCACGAGCGTCGTAAATCTCCGTAGGAGATGCGTAATAAGCGATCGGCACGCAGTAATGGCGAACGCCGGCAGCGTCGGTGTAGTCACCTTGCTGTCCGAAAACCACTTTCCACGTCGCGACCCGATCGCTTAATTGCCGCTCCAGGCAAACGTCGAGTGTCACGGTTCCAACGGCAACGCCCGATAACGGCACAGGCTTTTCCATGAACACCCGGATGCCTTCGATGTAAGCAGTGCCGGCACCTAACTGGAAACCGTTTTCGCCCTTCCCGAATGCCAGCGAATTACCAAAAAAGCAGGCGCGGCCGTACACCTCACGATTGCTCAGACGCTCGCGCTCATCGATGCCGGCAAGGCGCACCGTAAAGTCATGCTGCCAGGTGCTGGCATCGATCTTGATGCCAGTCAGTTGCATGGCGCCGTCGAAGGCCACCAGAAAATTGCGGGTGACGTTGTTGCCGATCTGC
>NZ_CDROCK010000082.1:0-17319 GCF_977020205.1 Pseudomonas sp. AIG
CGCGCCTGCTTTGGGAGCAGGATGTCAGGAGTTCGAATCCCCTTACCCCGACCATATTAAAAATCCTCGTATCGAAAGATACGGGGATTTTTTTTGTCCGACAAAAACGCATTTCTCCTTCAAGTCATCATACAACCTGCCGATAGCCCGCTAACACGAGGGGACTGCCATGGCGTCGCCCCTTGAATCTGGCCAATACAAGAATAAGGGCGTGCGTCATGTTGCTTCGTCAGTTGAATATTGCTCCCCGGGCTGCCCTGGGATTTGCCCTGATCGCGGTGTTGGTGGCCTTGCTCGGTGTGTTTGCGCTCGGGCAGATGTCGAGTATTCGCGACAGTGAAGTCGCGGTCGAAAATCAGTGGCTGCCGAGCATTCGTGGCGGCGACGAGATTCGCGAAATCATGCTGCGTATCCGCACCATCTCGCTGCGCATGGCGCTGGATCAGGATCCGGCCAACATTGCGACTTACCGCAGCCAGATGGATACCCGCGACAAGGAGCTGAGCGAGAAAATCGCCGCCTACGACAAACTGGTCAACACCCCGGAAGGCCAGCAGCTGTACGACCAGTTCAAAAAAACCTTCGCCGCCTATCGCAGCGGTATCGCTCAATCCTTCACCCTCGCTGAGCAAGGCAAGCGTGAGGAGCTGACCAAGTTGTTGCTGGTCGACATGAAAACCGTCGTCGATGGCTCCGGCAAACAACTCAACGACCTGGCGGACTTGTTCGCCAAACAGGTCGCCGCCGAAAGCCAGAAGTCCGCTGCGCACTACGACAATTCACGCACGATAGTCAGTTTGTTCATTGCCTTGGCCGCACTGGCCACCGTGGCTCTGGCGATGATGCTCACGCGCAGTATCGTGCGGCCGCTGAGCAGTGCCGTGAGCGCCGCAGAAAGTGTGGCGCAGGGTGATCTGACCCGGCCAATCGAAACCCATGGCAACGATGAAGTCAGCCGCTTGCTCAAAGCCTTGGCAACCATGCAGCAGAACCTGCGTGAGACGCTGCAAGGCATCAGCGGTTCAGCCACGCAACTGGCCACCGCGGCCGATGAGCTCAACGCGGTGACGCTCGACAGCACGCAGGGGCTGCAACAGCAGAACAACGAAATTGAACAAGCCGCGACGGCCGTCAACCAGATGACGGCAGCGGTGGAAGAGGTCGCACGCAATGCGGTGTCGACCTCTGACGCGACTCGCCAGTCCAGCGAGTCGGCGCACCGGGGGCAGGTGCGCGTCAGTGAGACCGCCACGGCCATCAACGCACTGGCCAGCGATGTGCAACAAACCGGCGAGTTGGTGCAGTCACTGGCCAATCAGTCGCAGGACATCGGCAAAGTACTGGATGTGATTCGGGCGATTGCCGAGCAGACCAACCTGCTGGCGCTCAACGCGGCGATCGAAGCAGCACGGGCCGGTGAGAGTGGGCGAGGCTTTGCCGTGGTCGCCGATGAAGTGCGGGCGCTGGCTTATCGCACGCAGCAATCGACTCAGGAGATCGAGCAGATGGTTCAGGGCATGCGCAGCGGTTCGAGTCTGGCGCTGGATTCGATGCAGGCCAGTACCGCGCGTGCGACCACCACGCTGGCGTTGGCCGAGCGCGCCGGTGAAGCGCTGCAAACCATCACCGCGTCGGTGCACGAGATCCATGAGCGCAATCTGGTCATTGCCAGCGCGGCGGAAGAACAAGCGCAAGTCGCGCGGGAAGTGGATCGCAACCTGGTGAACATTCGGGATTTGTCGGTACGTTCTGCCGCCGGCGCTGACCAGACCAGTGCTTCCAGCCATGAATTGTCGCAACTGGCCAACGCCTTGCAGGGCATGGTGCGGCGCTTCCAGTTGTAAACGGGCAGAGGTGAAAAAGCCGCGTTTCTCTCACGAGAAGCGCGGCTTGGTTTGCTCTGCCGATCAGGCGCCGTCTTGGTCTTTCAGGTGTTCGAACAGACCCTTGGGCATTTTCTTGCCATTGGCTTCAAAGTTGGCCTTCACGTTGTTGTAGGCCTCTTGCTCATCGATAAAGCCATCGTGGTTGGTGTCGATTTTGTCGAAGTCGGATTTCGGCGCGACTTTGAGGAATTCGGCACGCGAGACCTTGCCGTCACCATCGCTGTCAGTCTTGGCCATCGAAGCATCGCCACATTTGCCTTCACCGCATTTGCCTTCCGGCGCTTTCACCGAGGTTTCCGCCGAGGCAACCATGTAGCCCTGCGCCAGTGGTTGAGCGGCAAACACCGAACCAGACAGCATCAGGCCACCCGCCAGTGCGGCGCCGATCAGGCCAATGGATTTTTTACCGAGGGTCGAAGTACGGGACATTTACATTCTCCTGGGCTGCACTGCGCAACCACACATTAAGGACGCTTGCCTGAGCAGGTGTTGCTCGGGTGTGGCCATTAAGCGGTGGCGGTGTATCGCGACTGTGTCGCGCAGCGGGGGAGTTTGTAAGCGAAGGTCGGAAATGTGGGGCGGGGATACAGTAAGAAACAAATCTTTCGATCAACACAAAACAATGTGGGAGCGAGCTTGCTCGCGAAAGCGTTCTGTCAGTCAATGTTGATGCGACTGATCAGAAGCTTTCGCGAGCAAGCTCGCTCCCACAGGTTTTTTTAGTGCAATTTCAGACGCGGCTCGGTGCCACGACCAATCTTGCTGCCCAGCATCAGCATCGCCGTGCGAAACGGACCGTACAGCGCCATCTGGTGCATGCGATACAGCGACACGTAAAACATCCGCGCCAGCCAGCCTTCGAGCATCACACTGCCAGTGAGGTTACCCATCAAGTTACCCACAGCCGAGAAACGCGACAGCGAGATCAGCGAGCCGTAGTCGGTGTACTTGTACTCCGGCAGAGTCTTGCCTTCGATGCGCAGTTTCAGCGATTTGGCCAGCAGTGAAGCCTGCTGGTGCGCGGCTTGCGCCCGTGGCGGCACGTTGCGATCGGTGCCCGGTTGCGGGCACGCGGCGCAGTCACCGAAAGCGAAGATGTTCTCGTCGCGGGTGGTTTGCAGCGTCGGCAATACCTGCAGTTGATTGATGCGGTTGGTTTCCAGGCCATCAATGTCCTTGAGGAACCCCGGCGCCCGAATACCGGCCGCCCAAACCTTCAGGCTGGCCTTGATCTCGTTGCCATCGGCCGTGATCAGGCTGTCGGCGGTCACTTCGCTGACCGAAGCGTTGGTCATCACATTGACCCCGAGTTTTTCCAGGGTCTTGTGCACGGGCCCGCTGATGCGCTCCGGCAGGGCAGGCAACACCCGTGGCCCGGCTTCGATCAGGGTGATGTGCATGTTTTCCGGTTTGATCCGGTCGAGGCCGTAAGCCGCGAGTTCATGGGCAGCGTTGTGCAGTTCTGCCGCCAGTTCAACGCCTGTGGCGCCAGCGCCAACGATCGCGACGCTGATCTGCTCGACCACATCGGTTTGCCCGGCGTGTGCACGAAGATAGTGGTTGAGCAGTTGCTGGTGGAAACGCTCGGCCTGTTTGCGCGTGTCGAGGAACAGGCAGTGCTGCGCCGCGCCCTGCGTGCCGAAATCGTTGGTGGTGCTGCCGACGCTGATCACCAGCGAGTCGTATTGCACCTCGCGTGCAGGCACCAGCTCTACGCCATTTTCGTCGTAGGTCGCTGCCAGTTGAATTTTCTTTTGCGCGCGATCGAGCCCGCTCATGCGCCCCAGCTGGAACTCGAAGTGGTTCCATTTGGCCTGGGCAACATAGTTGAGTTCGTCTTCGGAAGAGTTCAGCGATCCGGCGGCAACTTCGTGCAACAGCGGCTTCCAGATGTGCGTCAGATTCGCGTCGACCAGCATCACGCTGGCGGTGCCGCGCTTGCCCAGAGTCTTACCCAGACGGGTAGCCAACTCCAGACCGCCGGCGCCGCCGCCGACAATAACAATACGATGGGACATAGGGATAACTCGCAAGGTTTTTAAAGGAAATCGGTGCGGTTACCCAAGCGAGCGCCAAGCTGCTCATAGCGTCAGGTAACTGATAAATCGGCTCAACAAGCCCAGACCAATGGTCACTGCCAGCACCAGCACAAGGAGCATCCATGGCCGGAAAGGTCGGCGCTCGACTCGGTGCTGGGACAGTTGCAGGTACTCTTCGACATGTTTCTGGTCTTCGGGGTTCAGGCGGCTGGTCATATTTGCCTCGTCAGGTAGACGTTGCTGAATGGGCAGAAGCTACAGCGGTTTTTATCCGGGGTTGAACGCAGCATAGCCGCTGTCCGGAACCGGCTCGACGCTCACCCGGTCTTCGAGGCGAATGATCCCGCTTTGTAACACCCGCGCGGTAATTCCGCCATGCCCGCGCACCGCTTGAAAGGTGCCCGGGCCAAGGTTGTTCTGCAGGCGTGCGCACGGCTGACACCATCCCGTGGTTTCGAATATTGCCTGACCGATGCGAAAGCGCCGACCCTTGAGGCTAAACAAATTGATACCGCTGATAACGAGATTACGGCGCAGATCTTCAGGTTTCACCGGTTGATCATCGGGGCGGCCCATCAAAGCGTTGATCACCGCAATATGTTCCCACTGAATCAGCGTCACTTGTCGCGCGTTACGCACACCGGGGCGGGCGTGGTCGCCGGTCAGTCCTGCTTCCAGCCGAGCCTCGACGGCGTCCAGTTCGATCATCGGCCCACGGGATTCGGGGCGCACGCCGATCCAGCGGACACGCCCGGTTTGCGGCACATCGGCAATCAATTGCTGCAGCGGCGTCACAGGCTGATCCCGACGTCGAAAACGATGCTGCGACCGAGGTTGCTGCGCAGAAAATCCGGCGCATCCGGGTGGGCGAACAGCACGCGGGCGAAGGTCGGGCCGACCAGCGACAGCGAGCGCCAGCCCTGTCGCAGGTATTCGGTGGGCGGGGGGAAATGGCTGTTCAGATCGAGCACTTCGCGCTTGAGACTGGCGAAGGCAATGATGTCCAGTTCGCCCAGATCCATGCCGCGTTCCTTGTAGTTGTGCGCTTTTTTGCGCAGGGTCGGTGCCAGTCGCATCAGGAATTCGTTGGCCGGGATGCGTTTGGGCTTGGCTTCGCGGCGCACCAGTTGGCTGAGGGAAAAGGCGCTGCGTCTTCGCTGCAGTTCATCGCGCCATTCGTCGTTAAGTCGTCGGCCCTCATCAAGCACGAAAAACACCTCGAAATTGGCATCCCGAAACAGCACATCCGGCGGCTCGCCAGCGGGCGCGAATTCGTCGGCGCGGTAGGGAATGTTCAGGCCTTGCAGCAGGCGCTGACAGACCCAACGCTCACGCTCCCATTTGCGGGCATTGGACAGAAAGGCGTTGGCCTGCTCGGCCGCGATGGTCAGCAGGCGTAAATAATCTGAGTCATCCATAGGCCCAAGCTTAGCGTTCAAATGCGACAAGCAGAAAGCTTTGCTTGAACCGCCCGTTCACCTTGCCCTTGTAGGAGCTGCCGAAGGCTGCGATCTTTTGATCTTGCTGTTAAATAAAAAAATCAAAAGATCGCAGCCTTCGGCAGCTCCTACAGCTGAATGTCGATGGAGGGTGAGGGAATGATTGGAGCTGAACTGCTTTCGACGGCGAGCCTGACGCTCGGCTGGCTGATTTATCTGCCGGTGCTGCTCTGGGCGATTGCGCGCGCGCCGTGGGTCGAGTTGTTCAGTGACAGCCGGCGTCAGCATCTGCTGTTCGGTACCGTGTTCGCCTTGTTTCTGTTTTGGCTGGTGCGCAGGGATTTCGACACCGGTGTGTCTTATCACTTCATTGGCATGACGGCGGTGACATTACTGCTGGATTGGCCACTGGCGATTGTCGGCGGGCTGGTCGCGCAAATGGGCCTGCTGGTGCTCGGGCGTCAGGATCTGCTGGCCGTCGGGGTCAATGGTGCTTTGTTCATTTTGCTGCCGGTGCTGGTTACCGAATGCGTGGCAATTCTCGTCGAGCGTGCTCAGCCGCGTAACCCGTTCGTGTACATCTTCTGTTCCGGTTTTTTCGCTGCCGCGCTTTCAGCACTTTTGTGTTTGATTTTGAGTCTGACGCTGCTGTGGTACGACGGTCTCTTTGCCATGCCGGAGTGGCTGGAGGATTTCGTCGGTTATCTGTGGCTGTTGCTGTTTCCCGAGGCGTTCATCAACGGCATGGTCGTCAGTGCACTGGTGGTGTTCTGCCCGGAATGGCTGGAGACGTTCAATCGCACGCGCTACCTTTCGGCGCCGTGGAAGGACGACGATCCCAAGTCTTGATCCACATCAAACCCGCCATGCGCGGGAAATTTCATGCTCGCGCAAATTCCTTCAGGAGCAGCGGCATGAGTGTTTACGAGTGGGCAAGGCAGGAGACCCGGCAGAGTCTGGACATGGCGCAGGAGGTGGGCTTTGACCCGGGGTTGAGTTTGCGCGCCTTGCTCAGTGCGGTGGTGCAACAAAGCAAGGCCGTGCGCAACGCCGAAGACCTGGCCGACGAATTGCGCTTTCTCGCGGAAAACCTCGACGACGATCAGGACTACGGCTTTATGCGGCCCTGACCGGATCAGTGACGCGGATCGAAGTCGCCGGAAAACAGTTCATCCTCGGCATCCGGTGCGACCGGAATCTTGTGTTCTTCGGACGCCCAGGCGCCGAGGTCGATCAGTTTGCAGCGATCGGAACAGAACGGCCGAAACTTGTTTTCAGGGGTGAACTCAACGGGCGCGCCGCAGGTTGGGCATTCAACGGTAGAAATCTGGCTCATGCTTGGCCTCCGGATAATGTCAGGTAAAAGTGATGCAGACGCTCGACTTCACTGTGCAACCAAGCGAGGTCGCGGTCGTTGACCACCACGTCGTCGGCGCGGCTCACACGGTCTTCGCGGCTCGACTGAGCCTTGAGAATCGCCTGAACCTGCTGCTCGCTGGTCTGGTCACGCTGCAAGGTACGTTCGATCTGCAATTGTTGCGGGGCGTCGATCACCAGGATGCGCTGGGTCATCGTGTATTGCCCGGACTCGATCAACAGCGGCGACACCAGAATCGCGTAAGACGATTTTGCCAGCGCCAGGTGATGAGCGATTTCTTCGGCGATCAACGGATGCAGCAGGGCTTCGAGCCAGCGCCGTTGCTCCGGCTCTTCGAAGATCAGTTTGCGCAGGGCCGCGCGGTCCAGTGTGCCATCGGCCTGTAAAACACCAGGGCCGAAGTGCTCGGCAATCTGCGTCAGCGCCGGACGCCCGGGTTCAACCACCCAGCGCGCCGCGTGATCGGCATCCACCACGTGGACACCCAGATCAATGAAGTGCTGGGCCGCCGCGCTTTTGCCGCTGCCGATGCCGCCGGTGAGGCCGAGAATCCAGGGTTTTTCCACAGGGGTATTCATTTCAAACCGACAGACTGCCAATAGAAGTCGGTTATTTGACCACCCCAGAGCAAGGCAATCCAGCCGGCAATTGCCAGATAAGGGCCGAAGGGGATCGGCGTCGAGCTTTTCTGCTCGCGCAGACGCAGCACAATCACCCCGATAATGGCGCCGACCAGCGATGACAACAGGATGGTCTGCGGCAGAATCTGCCAGCCGCCCCAGGCGCCGAGCAGCGCCAACAGCTTGAAATCACCATGGCCGATGCCATCCTTGCCGGTCAGCAGCTTGAACAGCCAGAACACCGACCACAGCGCCAGGTAACCGGCCACCGCGCCCCACAGCGCATCGTGCAACGGCACGAACACGTCGAAGCTGTTGACGATCAACCCCAGCCACAGCAGCGGCAGCACCAGCACATCGGGCAGCAGCTGATGCGCGGTGTCGATCAGGCTCATCGCCAGCAAACCCCAGGTGAGAAAGATCAGCAGGCACGCCGGCCAACCGAAACCGAAATGCCAGGCGATGAAGGCCGAGAGCAAGCCACAGGCCAGCTCGGTCAGCGGATAACGTTTGCTGATGGGTGCAGCACATGCAGAACAACGCCCGCGCAGGCACAGATAGCTGAGCAGCGGAATGTTTTCCCACGGGCGGATCCGGTGGGCGCAATGCGGGCATTCGGAGTGCGGCAGCATCAGGTTGTAGGTAGGCAGTGGCGTTTCGCCGGGCAAGCCGAGCACATCATGGGCCTGCTGGCGCCAGTCGCGTTCGAGCATTTTCGGCAGGCGCCAGATCAGCACGTTGAGGAAGCTGCCGACCACCAGACCGAGCAACAGGGCGGTGAAGACAAAGGCCAGCGGATACAGGGCGAACAGTTCGTCGATAGGCATGTCAGATCGCTGAGCCGAGTTGGAAAATCGGCAGATACATGGCCACCACCAGTCCGCCGACGATCACCCCCAGCACGACCATGATGAACGGCTCCATGAGGCTGGTGAGGTTGTCGACCATGTTATCCACTTCCTCTTCGTAAAACCCCGCGACCTTGTCGAGCATCTCGTCCAGTGCGCCGGACTCCTCGCCGATCGCAGTCATCTGCACGGCCATATTCGGAAATACACCGGTGCTGCGCATCGAAAAATTCAGCTGCATGCCGGTCGAGACGTCCTGGCGAATCCGCAGCACGGCACGCTTGAACACCACATTGCCGGTGGCGCCGGCCACCGAGTCGAGCGCTTCCACCAACGGTACACCGGCGGCAAATGTGGTCGACAGGGTTCGAGCGAATCGCGCTACGGCAGACTTGTACATCAGCGTGCCCACCAGTGGCAGTTTCAGCAGCCAGGTATCTTTGCGATCACGCAATGCCTGAGATGTTTTCAATGCATGGCGGGTGCCGAAAATCGCTGCGACCAGCGCACCGAGAATCGCCCACCACCATTGCTGCATGAATTCCGAGAGGCTGATGATCATCAGGGTGAAGGCCGGCAGCTCAGCACCGAAACCTGAAAACACCGACTGGAACTGCGGCACCACTTTGACCAGCAGGATCCCGGTTACAACGGCCGCCACCAGGACCACGGCGGTGGGGTAAGTCATGGCTTTTTTGATCTTGGCCTTGAGCCGTTCGCTTTTTTCCTTATAGGTCGCGACCCGTTCCAGCAACGTGTCGAGGGCGCCGGACTGCTCGCCCGCATCGACCAGGTTGCAATACAACTCGTCGAAATACTGCGGCTTCTTGCGCAGGGCGGTGGCGAAGCTGTTACCGGCCGCGACCTCCTGTTTGACCTCGTCGACCAGTTTGCGCATGGCCGGGTTCTCAAAACCCTCGCCAATAATGTCGAACGACTGCAACAGCGGCACGCCGGCCTTCATCATGGTCGCCATCTGCCGGGTGAACAGAGCAATGTCCTGGGCCTTGATGCGTTTGCCAAAGCTCAACAACGATGCAGATTTCTTGCGCACCTTGCCGGGATTGATCCCTTGCTTGCGCAGTTGTGCCTTGATCAGCGCCGGGTTCTGTCCGCTTAGCTCTCCGGTGACTTTGCTGCCTTTTCTGTCCGTACCTTCCCAGGCATAAATACTGATTTTCGCTGCCTTGACCGCCATGTTCAGTCCTTGGTGACCCGGTTGATTTCTTCAAGGCTGGTGATGCCTTGCATGGCCTTGCGCAGCCCGGAGGTGCGCAGGTCGTCGAAGCCGTCGCGGCGGATTTGAATGTCGATTTCCAGCGAATTACCTTCGGCCATGATCAGTCGTTGCAGTTCTGCGGTGTTCTTCACCACTTCATAAATCCCCACGCGTCCCTTGTAGCCGCCGTTGCAGTGATCGCAACCGACCGGCTCGTAGATCGTGAAATGGCCGATGCGTTCCTCGGGGAAACCTTCCTTGATCAAGGTTTCGCGCGGAATCTCGATGGGTTTCTTGCAGTGGCTGCACAGCTTGCGCGCCAGGCGCTGGGCGATGATCAGGCTGACCGAGGTGGCGATGTTGAAGCCGGGAATGCCCATGTTGTGCAGGCGCGTCAGGGTTTCCGCGGCGCTGTTGGTGTGCAGGGTCGAGAGCACCAGGTGACCGGTCTGCGCAGCCTTGATCGCGATCTCGGCGGTTTCCAGGTCGCGGATCTCACCGACCATGATCACGTCCGGGTCCTGACGCAGAAACGAGCGCAGCGCCTGGGCAAAGTCCAGCCCTTGTTTGGGATTGACGTTGACCTGGTTGATGCCTTCCATGTTGATCTCCACCGGGTCTTCGGCGGTGGAAATGTTGATGTCGACGGTGTTGAGGATGTTCAGGCCGGTGTACAGCGACACGGTTTTACCCGAACCCGTGGGCCCTGTGACCAGAATCATGCCCTGTGGCTGCTTGAGCGCGGCCATGTACAGATCCTTCTGCTCGGGCTCATAGCCGAGGGCGTCGATGCCGATCTGTGCGCTGGAGGGGTCGAGAATCCGGATCACCACTTTTTCGCCCCACAGGGTCGGCAGCGTGTTGACACGGAAATCGATCGACTTGTTTTTCGACAGGCGCATCTTGATCCGCCCGTCCTGCGGTTTGCGTCGTTCCGAGATATCCAGACTGGCCATGACCTTCAGGCGCGCGGCGATGCGCCCGGCCAGTTGAATCGGCGGCTTGGCCACTTCGCGCAGGATGCCGTCGGTGCGCACCCGCACCCGGTAGTTCTTCTCGTAAGGTTCAAAGTGCAAGTCGGAAGAGCCACTCTTGATCGCGTCGAGCAGCATCTTGTGAACGAAGCGCACCACCGGCGCATCGTCGGCATCGAGCCCGCCGATAGCGTCCTGCTTGCTGTCGTCGATGGATTCGACGTCGAGGCCGTCGAGATCGACATCGGCCATGTCTTCCAGGCCGCTGGCGTGGGTGTCGAAGAACTTTTCGATGGCATCGGTGAGTTTGTCATCTTCGACCAGAATGGCTTCGGTGCTCAGCCCGGTACTGAATTGAATGTCGTTGATCGCTTGATGATTGCTCGGGTCGGAGATGCCCACGAACAGCTTGTTGCCACGCCGCCACAAGGGCAGGGCATGGTGCTGACGCACCAGTTTTTCGCTGACCAGGCCTTTGGGCTGGGTTTCCTTGTCGAGGCAATTGAGATCAAGGAACGCCATACCGAAATGCTCGCTGGCGATCTCGGCCACCTGCCAGCTCTTGACCAGTTTGTTTTGCACCAGATAGCTGACCAGCGACAGGCGATTGCGCTGAGCCTGTTGCCAGGCTTGCTGGGCGCTTTTTTCTGTCAACAGTTCGGCCTGCACCAATTGCTTGGCCAGACCGCTCAGAGCGATGTCATTCATGGGGATTCCGCACACTTGCCGTTCATGACTTATAGCCTAGTCAAATGACAGCGCCAAACACGGTGGGTGCAGGTGACAAAAAGTGTCAGATAGTGCGGTTGCGCGTTGTAGGAAATAGCGTTGTAGAGGGTTCGCGGCCAACGGGCGGGGCTTTGAGGCGTTGGCATGGCCTATGCTGCGTCCCTTGCAGATCATGAGATTTCGACTCATGCATGGAGCGTGTCTATGAAAAAACAACAAGGTTTTACTCTGATCGAGCTGTTGATCGTGGTGGCGATCATCGGGATTCTGGCAACGATTGCCCTGCCGCAGTATTCGAAGTATCAGGCGCGATCAAAAGTGACGGCGGGGCTGGCGGAGATCAGTGCGATGAAGGTGCCGTTCGAGGACACCATCAACCAAGGTACCGCTCCGGATATAACCGCTGTGAACGGCGGTACAACCACCACCTCCAACTGTACGGTGGCGGTTACAGGTACAGCGGCGACGGGGGCGGGCAGCATCAGCTGCACACTGCTCAACGCTCCGGGGCCGGTACTGGGCAAAACCATCACGCTCACTCGTTCGGGCGCTGCAACCGGTAATACCTCTGGTTTGTGGACCTGTGCCACTACTGTTAACGCGGATTATTCGCCAAAAGGCTGTACCGCCAGCGGTACGTGATTGCTAGCGTGTGATGACCGAATGCCCTGCCACGCAGGGCATTTTTCTTTACTCGGTTAAAAATAAAAGTCTCAATAGTTTCAGCAGCTTATGAACTTTTCAAAAAGCCGCAACTTGCATGTGAATATTGCTCGAGTCATGCAAATTGCATGATTCCGGAAATTTCCGTTAATCATAACGTGTTGATTTATAACGATATTGTACGAATTAAAAAGTTGGCACAGCGTTCGCAACTACCTTGGTAACCCTGCTGACAAGACAACCAGCAGACTTTCCAGAAAAACAGGAGTTACTCGTATGAAGAAGTTCGCTATCACTGCCGCTGCTGCTACCGCGCTGACCCTGACCATGACCGGCGCTTTCGCACAAACCACCCAGGCTACCCAGGCTCCAATGACTCTGGCCGCTGGTGAAATGACCAAGGCTAAAGAAACTACTTCCGATACCTGGATCACTACCAAAGTCAAAAGCGACCTGGTCACCGAAAAAGGCATCCCAGGCACTGACATCAAAGTGGAAACCAACAAAGGTGTTGTATCTCTGTCGTCGACTGTAGCTATCACCGAAGCTCAGAAAACCACCGCAGTGAACATCACCAAGAAAATCAAAGGCGTCAAAGCGGTCTCCGCTGACGGCCTGAAAGCCGAGTAAGGCATGACTTCTCGCCTGGACCGGGAGAAGGCGCGACAGACGGGCCGAGCAATACGTCTGCCGCAACTTTAGAGTTCATGCGAACGGTCACACGGATGTGACCATTACGGGCCCCGCCACTTGTGTCGGGGCCTGTTCTATTTCACGGGCAAACACAAAACAAATGTAGGAGTGAGCCTGCTCGCGATAGCGTTGGGTCAGTCGAAATTGTAATTGACTGACCCAACGCTATCGCGAGCAGGCTCACTCCTACAAGGGGATCAGTGTTGGATCAGTTACCGCGTTTGCTGTTGATCTGCCGCAGGCGATTGCCTTCGAAGCGCAGGTATTGGTACATGCCGTTGCTCGGGCCGTAGGTCCATTCCTCGACCTGAAATTCTTCGCGGCGATTGGCGCTGCGCTTGTAGCCGAGCACATCACGGCTGACCGGCTCACCGCACTTTTGCAGGACTTCGCTTGAGCGGTCTCCGAGGCTGATCAGTTGGCTACCACAGCGCAGCGTATCGGAGGCCGACGCGTGACTGGCCACGAACGTCATTGCGATCAAGGCCAGCCACTGCAGTTTCATCATTCGGCATCCAGATGCATTTGCGTGACCACGCGGCCATCGCTTTCGGCCTCGCCAAGATTGGCGTCGATGAAGTACACGCGGTCGTCTGCCAGTTGGCCTTTATCGACGAGGTAGTCCTTGATGCTGCTGGCTCGGTCCTGACCCAATTGGCGCAGCAGCACATCGCTGCCACTCCAGAACTGAATCACGCCTTCGCGCATCTTCGCCGTGCGTTCTTCCTTGCCCAGATCCTTCCATTCGGCCGGTGGCTGGGTTTTCAGACGAGTGCGGTAGATGCCTTCGAGCAGTGGGCCTTTCTCGCCCTCTGGCACTTGCAGCAAAGACGCTTGAGCCGGGACTTTATCGCCACGACGCTGGAGCATCTTGTAGTAGTTGTATTGGTATTCGCGTTCCAGACGCTGTTCGGCGAGCAACGGCCCGTCACTGCTTTTGGCGGCCGTGCCTTCGATTTCCAGGCGCAGCGCCGGACGCTCCTTCAGCGCCTGAGACAGTTTGACCAGCGCCGCTTCGGCATCCTTGCTCAAATCGCTTGAGCCCGGCGCAAACGACACGGTGCCGAGGTCTTCCGAGCCGCCGCCACTGATCAGCCCGCCAATCATCTTGAATGGCGCGGCAGCGGCTTTGACGATCAGGTTGCGCAGGGTCTGCCAGACAATCGGCATTACGCTGAATTGCGGGTTGTTCAGGTCGCCGGTCACTGGCAACTCGATGGAGATCTTGCCGTCGACGTCCTTGAGCAAGGCAATCGCCAGTTTCAGCGGCAGGCTCACGGCATCCGGGCTGTCGACTTTTTCGCCGAGCTGCAATTGTTCGACCACCACTTTGTTCTCGGCTTTGAGCTGGCCCTTGGTGATCAGGTAATGCAGATCAAGGTTGAGCCGGCCCTTGCGGATACGGTAGCCGGCGAATTTGCCGGAGTAGGGCGTCAGCGTCGTCAGTTCGACACGTTTGAAACTGGTGGCGATGTCGAGGCTGGCCATCGGATCGAACGGATTGACCGCGCCTTTGATGGTCACCGGTGCATAACGGTCGACCTTGCCTTTGATGTCGACGCTGGCCGGTTTGGCCTGACGGCTGTCGATGGTGCCGATCTGACCGTTGAGCTGCTGGACCGCAGTGGCGAAATTCGGTGTCAGGCTGAAGTCGGCGAAGTTGGCCGAACCATCATTGATGGCGATGCCGCCGATGTGAATGCCCAGCGGTTTGTCTTTGCTGGCCGGTTTCGCCGCTGCGGTTTTGGCGCCGCTGTCGGCAGGCTGCGGTATCAGCAGATCATCGATGTTGGTGGTACGGTCATCGTTGATCATGAACCGCGCGTACGGCTGGAACAGGTTGATTCTGTCGATCGACAGGCTGTCGCCGTGCTGGTAGTTCAGGCCTTCGACCACCACTTGCTGCCACTTGAGGAAGTCGCGGGTTTTCAGGGTGTCGAGGGTGTGCAGTTGATCGATCTGCGCGCGGCCGGTGACGCTGAGTGCCAGTGGTTCGGTGCTCTTGAGATTGACCTTCAGATCACTGCCGAGCATGCCGCTACGCAGTTCCAGGCGAATGAACGGATTGATGTAGGACTGCGCGACGCGCAGGTCGATGTCCTGGGTTTTCACGTTGAGCTGGGCGTTGACCGGGGCAAGATTGACCGTGCCGTCGGCCATGATCTTGCCTTGTTTGCCCACACCGCTGTCGAGCTTGAGCTTGAAGGGCGAGCCGTTGAGGCTGTCGAAATCCTGCAGGTCGACGTTCAGCGGGGTGATATCCAGGGCGACGGCCGGTTGGGCCGAGCGGTCGGCCAGATGCACGGTGTAATTGCGCAATTGCACGTCTTTGAGCAGCACTTGCCATGGTTTGCTCGGCGCGGGCGGTGTTTTCGGTGAGTCGGCAGCGGCCGGTGTATTGGCCGGTTCTGCGGCGGCTTTGGCGGCCGGTTTTGACGGTTGGCTGGCGAACAGTTTCTGCCAGTCCAGTTGGCCGTCGGCTTCGAGCGCCGCCCAGGTTTCCAGTTTGTTGCTGCGGATCTTGCCGACCACCACTTGCTGCTTGGCCAGGTCCACCGAGGTTTCGCTGACGTCGAGACGCTCGAGTTTGGCCAGTGGCCGTCCGTCCGGGGCTTTGATGGCGAACGGCGCGATGCTGACCGCGACGTTGTTCAGTTGCAGCTCTGTTTCTTTCGACAGATTGAGTTTGTATTCGCTACTGAGGCTGATCACGCCGTCTTCGAGGACCAGCGGCACCGAGTCTCGCACGTAGGGCCAGAAGGCTTTCATCTTGCCGTCGGTGACTTTCAGAGTGCCTTCGGAGGTGAACGGGATCAGGCTGAAATTACCGCTCCAGTCGATCCGCCCACCGGCCGGGCCGATGGCGACCAGGGTCATGTCGGCGCTGTCTTCGGGCAGGGTGCTGAGGTTTTTCAGTTCGAAGCTGAGGTCATCGTAGAGGAACTCGATGGGCTCGCTCGGGCGCACGTCCTCAAAGTGCACGACGCCGCCGGCCAGTTTGATGTTGTCGATGCGCAGCGGGAAGGGCTTGGCGTTCGGATCGGCCGGCGTCGGCTCACTGGCCGGCACATTGAACAGGCCCAGCAGGTTGAGCTTGCCGTCTTTGGCGAACAGGATTTCGCTCTTCGGTTTGTCCAGCTCGATGTTGGCCAGATGCAGCGCTTTGGTCCACAGGCTGTCGATTTGCAGGTCGGCGTAGAGGCGATCGAAGCCAATCTGTTCCTTGCCCGGCTCGCCGATGACCAGCCCCCACAGGGCGACTTCCAGGCTGAACGGGTTGAGCTCGATACGCTGGATGTGCGCAGGCACCGTCGCGTAGTTGGCCAGTTGCTGATTGGCTACGCGCAGGGCGATGCCCGGCAAAATCAGAAACCCCAGCAGGCTGTAGAGGGCCAGAGCAGTCAACAAGGCGCCAATTGCGCGAATCAATCCTTTGGGCATGTGCGGCTTCATCTGTCTGAATCGGAGTGCCTTGGAGTATGGCACGCGATTCTGGTTCCGAAGTACATCGCATGGAGCAGGATTGTTCAGATTCTTCTGTAGGAACAAAACACTGTGGGAGCGAGCTTGCTCGCGAAAGCGGTGAATCAGTCGAAAAATACGGCGACTGACCCGACGCCTTCGCGAGCAAGCTCGCTCCCACAATGGAGGGGTGTTAGCCGCGCGAGCGCTTCAGAGCTGCAGGATCAGGGTTTTCAGCGGTGGTTGCTGGTCCATGGACGGGAAGTCGGCACCCGGGGTCATCACACGCCATTCACGCACCGGTCGCCCGGCCTTCTCGGCGCAGCGCAGGACCTGCTCGCGCCAGTCGTCCATGCTGACTTTCGCCAGGTTGTTGCAGCAGATCAGCACGCCGTTGTCGGCAGTGGTCAGCAGGGCTGGCTTGAGCAGGCTCTGATAGTCGCGCAGCAGGTCGACGGTGCCGAATGCACTCTTGGCCCAGGCGGGTGGATCAAGCAGGACCAGATCGTACTGACGCTGTTCCAGGCGCTGATAGCTCGGCAGTTTCTGCCCGCGACGCTGGCCGATCGGCAGGCCGGCGAGTTGGCGAATGGCCGGGAAGTAGTCCGACTGAATGAATTCCATCTCCGGCAACTGCGGGTTGAGCAGACCGTTTTCGCGACCGACCGCCAGATTTCCCTCGGCGAAATCCAGGTTGCACACTTCACTCGCCCCGCCAGCGGCGGCACTGAGGCCGACGCCGCAGGTGTAGGCAAACAGGTTGAGCACGGATTTGCCTTTGGCGTGATCCTTGACCCAGCCACGCGTATTGCGCAGGTCGAGGAACAGCAGCGGATCCTGCCCGGCGTGACGCCCGCGTACGCGGTAGTTCAGGCCCCATTCGTGACCGACCAGATCGGCCAGCGCGGCGTCTTCGGCTTTATAGACGCTGTCTTCACGATCAATGCGCGAATTGCCACGGGAGCGGTCGTTGTAGACCAGCAAGGTTTCCAGGCCGAGGGTCTGATTGACCATGGCGTGCAGTTGCAGCAGGTCATCACGCTCCAGCGTCTGGTGAAAGCTTTGCACCAACAGTTGCGGGCCGTAGCGATCGATGGTCAGGCCACCGGCACCTTCCTGGCTGCCGTGGAACAAGCGATAGCAGTCGGTGCCCTGGCGGTGCAGCTCAGCGAGCAAGTCCTGGCGTTGATCGAGGGCGGCGCGCAGCGCCTGGTTCAAGGAAGACATGCGGGCGCCTTGCTGGAGAGAATGGGGGCGCGGGAGTTTAGCAGTTACTGAGCTGCAAGCTCCAAGCTTCAAGCCTCAAGCTCAAAACTTGCAGCTTGCAGCTTGCAGCTTGCAGCTTGCAGCTTGCAGCTTGCAGCTTGCA
>NZ_CDROCK010000083.1:0-16713 GCF_977020205.1 Pseudomonas sp. AIG
TTTGCGAGGGCCGTCGGGGGCCGGGCGCGCGCCCCCCTCTGATGCCCCCGCCATTGTTTGCCGCCGCTGCGATCAACGGCCGACTCACCGATATCCGCCACTTTGGAGTACGCCCATGAGCCTGCAACCGTTCACTCAAGTCAGCGGTCAGGCTGCGCCGTTACTGGCAGCCAATGTCGACACGGACGTGATCATGCCCAAGCAGTTTCTCAAGGGGATCGATAGAGAAGGGCTGGATCGCGGATTGTTTTTCGATCTGCGATTTCTGCGCGATGGCCAACCCGACCCCGACTTCGTGTTGAACCAGCCGGCGTGGCAGGGTGCGAGTTTTCTGGTGGTCGGGCCGAATTTTGGCTGCGGTTCCAGCCGTGAACACGCTGTGTGGGGCCTGCAGCAGATGGGCATCCGCGCGTTGATCGGCAGCAGTTTTGCCGGGATCTTTTACGACAACTGCCAGCGCAATGGAGTGTTGTTGATCACGCTGGAAGAGGCGCAGGTGCAGCGCATCGGACGGCTTGTAAGTCAGGCTGAAACGGCGCGGATCAGCATTGATCTGGAGGCGCAGCAGATTGGTTTGGCGGATGGCACGGTGATCGAATTCCAGATTGATACCCTGCGCAAAACCGCGCTGCTGCTCGGCCTGGATGCCATCGGCAGCACTCTGCAACGGCGCGAACAAATCAAAGCCTTCGAACGCCAACACCTGGCCAACAACCCGTGGCTCTCCTGACCCACCACTGATCCCCTGTAGGCCTTCGCCTGCTCGCGATAGCGGTGGATCAGTCAGAGTTGTCGTATCTGACACACCGCTATCGCGAGCAGGCTCACTCCTACAAGGGGATTAGTGGTGTCTGGACTACAGCGACAATCCTTTGAAATGCGCCTGCAAAAACTCCACACACGCGCGCAACTTGCCCGAATGCGCCAGCCGCGTCGGGTACACCGCCCAGACATTGGCGCTCTGGCTGTAACCGTCCAGCACCTGCACCAACCGTCCTTGCTCCAGCAGCGGCTTCACATCCCACAACGAGCGCAACAACACCCCACGGCCATCCAGCGCCCATTGCAAAACGATCTCGCCGTTGTTGGACGACAGCGGCCCGCTGACCCGCACGCTCTCTTGCCCGCCCTCGCGATCCAGATGCCAGAGACCAAAGGCGTTGTCGCGTTCCTTGATCACCAGGCAATCGTGCTGTGACAGTTCGTCCAGCGTCTGCGGCGTGCCGCGACGTTGCAGATAACCGGGGGCGGCGCACAGCACGCGCCGATTGCTGACCAGACGCCGACCGATGTGCTGACCGGGAATGTCGTCGCCGACGCGAATCTCCAGATCGAAGCCTTCATTGATGATGTCCACTACCCGGTCAAACAGGTCGAGGCGAATCTCCAGTTCTGGATAACGCTCCGCCAGTAACGACACCGCCGGCGCGACGTGATTGCGACCAAAACCGAAACTGCTGCAGAGGTGCAAACGCCCACGCGGGCTGTCGTGGGCGTCGGACAATTCGTCGTGCAGTTGCTGGAAGTCATCGAGAATGCGCAACGCCCAGCGCTGCACACGTACACCGTCCTCGGTCAGCGCGACGCGCCGGCTGGTGCGGTGCAGCAGGCGAGTGCCGAGGGTGCTTTCAAGAATCTGGATGCGTTTGCTGACATAGGCCGGTGACAGGCCCAGTTCATCGGCCGCGGCAGCAAAGCCATTTTTGCGGATCACGGTGAGCAGCACACGCAGGTCTTCGGGCAGGGGCACGGTGTCTTTCTTCTGGGACATGTCAAAACAAACACTGGCGGCAGAAGCCGCCAGCATAGCACCGAGATCCAGTGGCTTCGGTCAGCGCAGAAAGGCCAACGCTTCGGCAAGCAACAGTTCGGGGACTTCTTCGGCAAGGTAATGGCCGGCGGGCAGTGCCTCACCGCTGACGTTGGTCGCCACGTGTTGCCATTCCTTGAGCGGATCGAAGCAGCGTCCGACAGTGCCCTCGGCGCCCCACAACACGCGCAGAGGCAGACTCAAATGATGCCCCGCAGCGATATCGGCGCGGTCGTGCTGCAGATCGATGCCGGCGCTGGCGCGATAGTCTTCGCAGATGCCACGGGCGCTGCCCGGTAGTTGCAAACAGCGCAGGTATTCGCCAAAGGCTGCATCGGTAAATGGCTTGAGCCCGGCGCTGCGACTGCCCATCACACTGCGCAGATAGCTTTCGGGATCGGCTTCGAGCAAGGTTTCCGGCAGTGGCGCCGGGCGGATCAGGAAGAACCAGTGCCAGTAGGCACGGGCGAAGGCTTCGTTGGTTTGCGCGTACATCGACAAGGTCGGCGCGATGTCGAGCAGCATCATGCGCTGCACGGCGGCGGGGTGGTCGAGCGCCAGGCGATGGGCGACTCGAGCGCCACGGTCGTGGGCGAGGATCGAAAACTGCTCGAAGCCCAGCGACTGCATCAGCTCGAGATTGTCGCGGGCCATTTCGCGTTTCGAGTAATTAACATGCTGCTCATCGGCGTCCGGGCGACTGCTGTCACCGTAACCGCGCAGATCGGCGGCGACCACGGTGAAGTGTTCGGCCAGTTGTTCGGCAATCTTGTGCCAGATCACGTGGGTCTGCGGGTGCCCGTGCAACAGCAACAGGCCGGGGCCGCTGCCGCCGAGGCGGTAGGCAATGTCGACGCCGTTGACGTGGCGCTGGTCTTTACGGAATCCGGCAAACATCGGGCTGATCCTTGTTCAGGGTTCTGGTTGGCTGCATCCTGAAATCGTCCGGCGTTCGCGGCAAGGGGCAAAGCGTGGTGGGCAGGTTCATGAAGTGTGTTCATGAGGTCTTCGTTGTCTTTAGCGGCCCCTTCGCGAGCAAGCTCGCTCCCACAGGAGTCTTCGGTGTGACCACTATCCATGCCACCCAACGAAACCCTGTGGGAGCGAGCTTGCTCGCGAAAGGGCCAGCCCAGACAACCAAGAAGCTAGCCTTGGCTGAACATCTCCATCGCCCGCTGCTTGATCTGCTCTTCCGTCAGATCCTCCTTGCGCGTGGCCAGAAACCACAGATGCCCATACGGATCCTTCAAGGTCCCGCTGCGATCACCGTAAAACTGATCCTTGACCTCGGACACCGACGTCGCGCCGGCATCCAGCGCCCGTTGGAATGATTTGTCGACATCGGTCACATACAGATGCAAACCAACCGACACTGCCTTGTCCGGATTGCTCAACGGCCCCTGATCACACGGCGAGCCGAGCATGATCGCGCTGTCGCCAATGCGCAGTTCGGCATGGCCGATGCCGCCGTCGGGCATGGCCAGGCGCATGACTTCGGTGGCGCCGAAGGCTTTTTTATAGAAATCGATGGCCTCGGCGGCTTTGTGGATGCCGAGATACGGGGTAATGCTGTGATACCCCTCGGGAATGGGTTTGACGCTCATGACGTTCTCCCTGATTTTTGTTCTATGAGATGTGGCTCCACCGGATTTGTGGAAGATTCACTATAGAACTGTCCTCGCCGTGCAAATTTTTGCCCGACGAGCGTCAGTCTTTGGGAAAGTGCGGCCCCGGTCCCTGTTCCCCCAGCACATCGCCCTGATTACGCAGCGGACAGGCCTCCATCGACAAACAGCCGCAACCGATGCAGCCATTGAGCCGATCGCGCAGCAGGGTCAATTGCTCGATCCGCTCATCCAGCTCTCGGCGCCATTGCTGCGAGAGGATTTTCCAGTCCGCCGCCGTCGGTGCACGATCATCCGGAAGGATTTTCAGTGCCTGACCAATCTCCGCCAATGGAATCCCCAGCCGCTGCGCAACCTTGATCAACGCCACCCGACGCAGCACTTCGCGTGGATAGCGCCGCTGATTGCCGGCATTGCGCTGGCTCTTGATCAGGCCTTTGGATTCATAAAAGTGCAGGGCCGTCACCGCGACTCCGCTGCGCGCCGCGACTTCGCCAACCGTTAACTGTTTGTGCACAGTTTCTTTGCTGATCATCTGAAAGAAGCTCTTGACCTTGACTTAACTGGAGGTTTTACCCTGCAGGTCTTCGAGTCGCAAGGCTCGTCTTATGATGAGTGGGGGCTTTCCATGAACAACCGCAGTTTTACCCAATTGATCGAATTTGAAATCGAACCACGCCAACAACCCGCGCTGGTGACCGCTCTATCGAGGCAAACCGAGCGTCTGGCTCAGCGCTACGACGGTTTTGTCAGCGCCAGCGTGCAGGCCAGCGATGACGGCCGGCGCGTGCTGAGTTTTCTGCAATGGCAGACCCGCGAGGCGGGAGAGGCGGCATTTCGCAGCTTTGAGAGCGGCGAGCAGGATTTCTGGCAACTGATCCATACCCATCAGGCGAAAACCATCACCTTCAACTCGTTCCAGGTGTTGAGCAGCATCGCCCGCAGTCACGACGATGCGCTGCACTGCCATCTGGTCGGCTAGATCGACAACTGGATCAGGCGCTCGCCTTGCAGATTTTCTGTGAGTCGCCGCTTGTTCACCGCCAGTTCGCCGATCTTGATCAAACGCGTGCGGGTAACGTTGCGGCTTAGACCGAGCAGCGCTGCGGTGTGTACCTGGTTGTAATGGCAAAAGCGATACGCCGCACGCAGCAAGGCGTCTTCGACTTTCTCGTGCAACGCGCCGGCTTGTTGCGCAAACAGTTTTTGAAAGGCCTGTTCCAGCAACGCCTCCGGTGAATCGTCGGTGCTGGCATGATCGTCGGGGCGTTCGATGCGCAGGTTCGACAGGCGCAGATCATCGCGTTCGATCACGCCGTTGCGGCAGATCAGCAGGGTGTGATGGATGACGTTTTCCAGCTCGCGAATATTGCCCGGCCAACTGTAAGCACGCAGTTTGTGCTCGGCGCCGGGGCTGATGCTGACACGCCCGTAACCGAGGCGCTGGCTGTAGGCCTCGATGAAATGGCGCGTGAGCGGGAGGATATCGCCAGGACGCTCGCGCAACGGACTCAGTTCGAGATTGACCACGTTGAGGCGGTAATACAGATCTTCGCGGAAATGGCCGGCATTGATGGCCTTCTCCAGCTGCACGTTGGTCGCTGCCAGCACCCGCACATCGATGGCAATGCTTTTGCGCGAGCCGAGCCGCACCACTTCGCGCTCCTGCAACACCCGCAGCAACTTCACCTGAATCGCCATCGGCAAATCGCCGATCTCATCGAGAAACAAGGTGCCGCCGTCCGCTTCCTCGAACCACCCGGCCTTGGCGCTCAGCGCACCGGTGAACGCGCCTTTTTCATGACCGAACAATTCAGCTTCCACCAGCGATTCGGAAAACGCCCCGCAATTGACCGCGATAAACGGCCGATGACGGCGGTTGCTCAGATTATGAATATGCCGTGCCACCAGCTCCTTGCCGGTACCGGTCTCGCCGATGATCAGCACACTCGCTTCACTCGGTGCGACCTGCTGTAAATGCGCGAGCAGGGCCTGGGACTTCGGGTCTTCGAACACCTGCGCGGTGGCGCGGATCGACGTGGCGAGCGCGGGGGAGGGCGGTAGGGTCAGCAGTTGCATGGGCTCGTCCTTCTTTTTAGTTCAAATGCAGGCAGGTCAGGAATAGAAGGTCGGCACCGGCAGCGACTGATTCAGCGCCCAGTCGCCCAACTCATGGAGTTTGTAGTCCAGCGGGTCGTGCAAAGTTTGCGTGCGCAGGTTGCGCCAGTGGCGGTCGAGGCGCAGGGAGGCGTGGGTCGAACGCGCGCCAGTCACTTCGAACAAACGGCTGCAAATTTCCAGGCCTTGGCGGCTGGCGGCGACCTTGGCGGTGGCAATCGCGGTGGCGACATGGCCGCGCTCTTCGGCGCTGAGATGCGCACCTTTGGCCCAGGCCTCATCGAGCAACGCCGCCGCGCGTTCGACCAGCAGACGAATGCCTTCCAGCGCCACCCAGAATTCACCGTAATGCGCGAGCACGTACGGATCTTCACGCACATCGCGCGCCGAGGATTTGTGCCAGAGCCGGGTTTCACTGAGGGTGTAGTGCCGCGCTTCGTCAAAGGCACCTTCGGCAATCCCGAGAAACATGTGGGTGAACGTCAGTTGCGCAATCAATGGCCGTAAACAGGCGAACGGCGTGCTCAGCGGGCCGGGATCGAGCAGCAATTCCGATTCTTCGACGCGTACTCGTTCAAACGTGGCGCTGCCGCTGTCGGTCTGGCGCTGGCCGATGTTGTTCCAGTCATCGTGCAGGGTGATGCCACTGCGTCCGCTGGGAATCGCCGCGATCAGCAACTTGCCGCCGGCGCTTTCATCGACCGCCGAGGCGATCAGCATTTGCGAGTCGCTGGCGCCGGAGCAGAAGCTTTTCTTCCCGGAAAACTCGCGCCAGCCACCCAGGTCCTTGACCACGGTGCGGGTGTCGAGCGGGTTGAGCGCATTGCCCCAGAACCAGTTCTGCCGCGCGGTCTGTTCGAACCACGGCTGCCATTGTTCCGGCCGGGAAAACAGGCGCACGGTGGCGAGCATCAAGTGATGAAAGCCGAAGACGTGGGCGATCGAGCTGTCGACCTTGGCGAACTCGCGGACCACTTGCAGGGTTTCGCTCCAGCTTGCGCCGAGGCCGCCATAGCGAGTGGGAATGCTCAGGGCCAGCAGGCCGCTGTCGCGCAGGGCATCACGCTCGGCCTTCGGCGTGCCGCCACGTTCGTCACGCTCGACAGCGGTCAGGGCAAACTCGGCAGCCAGTTGGCGGGCGGTCTGCAGCGGGGACAACAAAGTACTTTGCGGTTTGGCGGTCACACCAACACTCCTGAATTCAAACTGCCCATATAGGAGCTACAGCGGCCCGAGCCTGCGGCAGCTCCTACACAAGAGATCCGGTTTATGCCGAGGCTTTTGTGGGCAACACATCATTGGCAATCATTTCGCCAAACGGCCCGGTCAGATTGGTCACGCCACGCCCGGCCAGACTGGCGTAAGGCTCTGGCAGCAGCGGGAACACCAGCTCGGCAAAGCGGTAAGCCTCTTCCAGATGCGGATAACCGGAGAAGATGAAACTCTCAATGCCCAGATCCGCGTATTCCTTGATCCGCGCCGCCACTTGCTGCGGATCGCCGACCAATGCCGTACCGGCACCACCGCGCACCAGACCGACGCCGGCCCACAGATTCGGAGCGATCTCGAGGTTATCTCGACGACCATCGTGCAAAGCCGCCATGCGCCGTTGACCTTCGGAGTCGAAACGCGAGAAGGATTTCTGTGCGGCTTCAATGGTCTCGTCGCTGATGTGTTCGATCAGTTTGTCCGCCGCTTTCCAGGCCTCTTCTGCGGTCTCGCGCACGATCACATGCAAGCGGATGCCGAACTTCACCTTGCGTCCGTGCCGCGCGGCACGTTCGCGTACATCGGCGAGTTTTTCCGCGACAGCGGCCGGTGGTTCGCCCCAGGTCAGATAGACATCGACCTGTTCGGCGGCCAGATCATGCGCGGCATCGGAGGAACCGCCGAAGTACAGTGGCGGATAGGGTTTCTGCACCGGCGGATACAGCGCTTTGGCGTTCTGAACCTTCAGGTGTTTGCCGTCGAAATCCACCGCCTCGCCTTGCAACACGCGACGCCAGATCTTCAGGAACTCATCGGTGACTTCATAGCGCTCGGCGTGGCTGAGGAAACTGCCGTCGCCACGGTTTTCATCCGGATCACCGCCGGTCACCACGTTGATCAGCAAGCGCCCGTTGGACAGGCGATCGAGGGTCGCAGCCATGCGCGCCGAAACCGTCGGCGAGATGATCCCTGGACGAATCGCCACCAGATAACGCAGGCGTTCAGTCAACGGCACCAGTGCCGAGGCGATCACCCACGAGTCTTCGCAGGAGCGCCCGGTGGGAATCAGCACGCCGTGGTAGCCGAGGCTGTCAGCGGCCTGCGCTACTTGTTTCAGATAATTGAGAGTGACCGGGCGCGCCCCTTGGGTGGTGCCCAGATAGTGGCCATCACCGTGAGTCGGCAGGAACCAGAAAACATCCATGAACGGCTCCTCAGGCGATTTTCAGCAAGGGTTTGATTTGTGTGGCGAACAGCGGCGCGGCGCGTTCGGCGGCCAGACGGATGCGCGCCTTCAACAGTTCGCTGGTGATCTGGTAATCGGTGAAGTCAGCTTCAGTGGCGTACACGCCGATCGGCAAGGTCATGGCCTGGAAGAAGCTGAACAGCGGCCGTAACTGGTGATCGAGGACCAGCGCATGGCGTTCGCTGCCGCCAGTGGCGGCCAGCAGCACCGGCGTGTCGATCAGGGCGTTGAGGTCGATCAGGTCGAACAAATGCTTGAGCAGGCCCGGGTAGGAACCGCGATAAACCGGTGCGGCGACGATCAGCAAATCGGCTTGTTCGATGGCTTGCAACTCGGCTTCAACCTCGGCGCTGAGTTCCTGGCGCGAGAGCGCGCCGCCGAGCGGGCGGGCGATATCTCCGAGTTCGATCAAATGGCTTTCGATGGTCAAGTGCCCGGCCAGTTCGGCGAGCAAGGCCTGGGTCAGCACCAGGGTTCGGGATGGACGCCAGGTGCCGCCGGAGAGGGCGACGACTTTCAGGGGACGCGACATGATCAGTTCCTTTTTTCAACAGTTGCTCAGCGAGCAGTGAATGAGTCACCGGGTCTGAGCAAGCGCTGTACCAATTACTGCAACCCCCGGTTTACAAGGCGTTGAGCGTTAGCGTGGCGGTCGCCCCTGTGAGTAGCGGGGCGCTTTGTTGAATCGGTGTTGGCTGGGCAACAGTTGCTGGAGCAACAGTGCTCAACGCATGTAGGGAGTTATAAAGGCTGTTTGTTATTCCGTAAAAGAACGTTAATTGATATTTATAGATCGTTAGGAGATATGCGGTAATTTGTGTCGAATTCCTGATAGCCACTATTGAGAGCGTTGATTTCTGCGCGAGCGTGCCCGGGCGTAGCCTTTGTCCATCGACTCCCATTGCTCGCCAGGACGCCCCCATGAATCGTTTACTGACTGTTTCGCTGTTGCTCGCTGTCTCCGTACTGGCCGGTTGTGCCGGACATGTTTCGCCGGAACTGCGTCCTTACACCGATGAAGAATCCCGCGAATTGGCGATGGAAGCGCTGAACCGCAGCGGCTTGTCTTTCGACGAATACCACGCAAAAAAAGCCCAGTTGCTCGGTCAATCGCAGTTCGACAAGAAAGCGGAAATGAGTGCCGAACGTGCCGTACAGCTGCACGGTCGTCCGAGCTGAAAACAAACTGTACTGCTGGAAGTTTTCCCCAACTGTCCGTGGGCTTGCCGGGCGGTGTGGGATAGGGTCAACACCTGAATGACCCTGATGGATTGCCTGCCATGAACCTCTCGCTTGACCTGCTGTTGGGCTTTGCCCTGTTTGCCCTTGTCACCTCGATTACACCTGGGCCGAACAACACCATGTTGCTGGCTTCGGGGGTGAACTTTGGCTTCAACCGCACCATCCCGCATATGCTCGGGATTACTTGCGGTTTCTTCGTTCTGGTGGTGGCCGTGGGCTTTGGCCTTGGCGCGGTGTTCCAGACCTATCCAATTCTTTATACGGTTCTGCGCTACGTCGGCGCGGCGTATCTGCTGTATCTGGCGTGGAAAATCGCGCATTCGGGACCTGTCGGCGACAGCGCCGAAGGCGAGGCGAAGCCGATCAGCTACCTCGGCGCGGCCGCGTTTCAGTGGGTCAATCCCAAAGCCTGGATCATGGCCATCGGCGCTATCAGCACTTACACACCGATGCAGGGCTATTTCACCAATGTCGTGGTGATTGCTGCAGTGTTCGCCATCATCAACCTGCCCAGCGTCGGCGTTTGGGCCGCCTGCGGTACGTTGTTGCGCAATGTGTTGAAGGATCCGCGCTGGTTGCGCGTGTTCAACTGGGGCATGGCGGCGCTGTTGGTGCTTTCGCTGTACCCGTTACTTCTCGAAAGCTTTAGCTGACGCATCGCTTCAACCGCAGGCCGGATGCCTGTTAAGCTCGACTTCAGGAGCGTTCCTACGCACTTTGAATGAAGTTGTTCTTCTTTAACGGCATCCGATCAGGTATTGATGACGCTCTCGAACCGACGCGCAGCTCACAAGGCTGCGCCGTGCCGTTTGCAGACACGAGCCTCCTGATCCCGGAACACGCTCTGCGAGTCTTTTATGAACACACGTCCGTTGTATTTCGATTACGCCGCCACCACCCCGGTCGACGAGCGGGTCATCCAGGTGATGATCGAGTGTCTGGGGTTTCACGGTAACTTTGGTAACCCGGCTTCCACCCCCCCCGCTTTCGCCCAACAGGCCCGCCAGACGGTCGAGCAGGCCCGCCGGCAAGTTGCCGAACTGGTCGGCGCCAATGCCGAACAGATTGTCTGGACCTCCGGTGCCACCGAGTCCAATAACCTCGCCCTCAAAGGCGTGGCGCAGGCCCGCGGTGTGTCCGGCGGCCATATCATTACCAGTCAGATCGAACACAAAGCCATTCTCGATACCGCCCGCCAATTGCAGGACGCCGGCGTCGCCGTAACCTATCTGGTGCCGGATGCCGATGGCCTGATCACGCCGCAAGCGGTCAGTGAAGCCATGCGCGACGACACCTTTCTGGTGTCGCTGATGCTGGTGAACAACGAGTTGGGCACCGTCAATGATGTTCAAGCGATTGGCGAAGTGGTGCGTAGTCGCGAGGCGTTGTTCCATGTCGATGCGGCGCAGGGCGCCGGCAAAGTGGCAATCGATCTGGGGCAATGGCCGGTGGATCTGATGTCCTTCTCCGCACACAAACTTTACGGTCCCAAAGGCATCGGTGCGTTGTACGTCGGCCCACGTGCGCAGCAGCGTTTACAGGCACAGATTCACGGCGGCGGACACGAAGGTGGCTTGCGCTCCGGGACCTTGGCGACGCACCAGATTGCCGGCATGGGCGCCGCGTTTGCCTTGGCTGCCGAGGTCTTCGAGGCCGAGAAACAAACCATCGTTGCGCTGCGTGAACGCTTGCTCGAGCAACTGCTCAGCCTGCCGGGCGTACGCCTCAATGGCTGTGCCACTCAACGCATTCCGCACACCTTGAGCCTGACCTTCAGCGAAGGTGAATTCAACAGCGCGGCGTTGAGCCATTCGATCGCCTTTTCCGCGACGTCGGCCTGCAACTCGGCGAGTAACACGCCATCGCACGTGCTGTTGGCGCTGGGGCATGACGCGCATCTGGCCGGTCGCACCATTCGGCTGAGCCTCGGCCGCTTCACCACCGCCGAAGATATCGACAAGGCTGTTCAACTGATCAAGACCGCCTGCGCCAGCGCTCCGGCATTCTGGGCGACAGGGCTTTAAACGAGCCGACCTCACGGCTACGAACAATAACGATGAAGTGATTAGCAGGAGACATGATGAGTACCCAGACCTCGACCGAAGGATCGGTGCCCCAGCGCCTGGCGCACACCCGTGAACTGATGCGCCGCGAAGGCATTCATGCGTTGTTGGTGCCGTCCGCCGACCCGCACTTGTCGGAATATCTGCCGGGTTACTGGCAGGGCCGGCAGTGGCTGTCGGGCTTCCATGGTTCGGTCGGGACGTTGATTGTCACCGCTGATTTCGCCGGCGTCTGGGCCGACAGTCGTTATTGGGAGCAAGCGACGAAGGAGCTCAAGGGCAGCGGCATTGAACTGGTGAAACTGCAACCGGGTCAGCCGAGCCCGCTGGACTGGCTGGCCGAGCAGACACCGGAAGGTGGTGTGGTCGCGGTTGACGGTGCGGTGATGGCCGTGGCATCGGCACGTACGCTGGGCAGCAAGCTGGAAGCACGCGGTGCGCGACTGCGTACCGACATCGATCTGCTGCAGGAAGTCTGGAGTGATCGTCCGAGCCTGCCGAATGCACCGATCTATCAGCATTTGCCACCGCAAGCGACGGTCAGTCGTGGCGAGAAACTCGCCAAACTGCGCGAAACCTTGCAGGAGCGTGGGGCTGACTGGCATTTCATCGCCACCCTCGACGACATTGCCTGGCTGTTCAATCTGCGCGGCGGCGATGTCTCGTTCAACCCGGTGTTTGTTTCGTTTGCGTTGATCGATCAACAGCAAGCCACGTTGTTCGTGGCGCTGAGCAAGGTCGACGCAGATTTGCGCGCCGTGCTTGAGCAGGATGGCGTGACGCTGCGCGATTACCGCGAAGTCGCTGATGCGCTGCGTGCCGTGCCAAATGGCGCGAGCCTGCTGGTGGATCCGGCGCGGGTGACCAGTGGTTTGCTGGATAACCTCGACAGCGGTGTGAAGCTGCTCGAAGGCTTGAACCCGACCACGCTGGCCAAATCGCAGAAAAGCGAAGCTGACGCTCAGCACATCCGCAAAGCGATGGAGCAGGACGGCGCGGCGCTGTGCGAGTTTTTTGCCTGGCTGGAATCGGCCTGGGGCCGCGAGCGCATTACCGAACTGACCATCGACGAGAAGCTCACGGCTGCTCGCGAGCGTCGTCCGGATTATGTCTCGCTGAGTTTCAACACCATCGCCGCTTTCAACGCCAACGGCGCCATGCCGCATTACCACGCCACCGAAGAAGAGCATGCGGTGATCGAAGGTGATGGCTTGCTGCTGATCGACTCGGGCGGCCAATACCTGGGCGGCACCACGGATATCACTCGGATGGTGCCGGTCGGTACCCCGACCGAAGAGCAGAAACGCGATTGCACGCGGGTGTTGAAAGGCGTGATTGCCCTGTCGCGCGCGCGGTTCCCGAAAGGCATTCTGTCGCCGCTGCTGGACGCCATTGCCCGTGCGCCGATCTGGGCCGACAGCGTGGATTACGGTCACGGCACCGGTCACGGCGTTGGTTACTTCCTCAACGTTCATGAGGGTCCACAGGTGATTGCGTATCAGGCCGCGCCTGCGCCGCAGACGGCCATGCAGCCGGGGATGATCACTTCGATCGAGCCCGGCACTTACCGTCCGGGCCGTTGGGGCGTGCGTATCGAAAACCTGGCGATGAACCGCGAAGCGGGGAGCAGCGAGTTCGGTGACTTCCTCAAGTTTGAAACCTTGACGCTGTGCCCGATCGATACCCGTTGCCTGCTGCCGGCGCTGCTGTCGGAGGAAGAGAAACAATGGTTCAACGACTACCACGCGCAAGTGCGTGAGCGCTTGAGTCCGTTGCTTGAAGGTGCTGCACTGGACTGGCTGAACACCCGCACTGCCGCCATCTGATCCGTTGCAATTCAGGCGCTGTCATCAGCGCCTGAATGATCGCTTAGCCTTGGCGCAAGGACTCCTCAACGAAGTCGAGCCGATCCTGGCCGAAGAACAGTTGATTGCCGATGAACATGCTGGGTGCCCCGAACACGCCGCGTTTAACTGCGGTTTCGGTGTTGTCCTTGAGCTTTGCTTTGACGGATTCGTCATTGGTCAGCGCTAATACTTCCTGCGGATCGAAGCCGTGTTCGCTCAGCACCGCGGCAACGGTCGCGGGTTCGTCGAGGCTGCGTCCATCAACCCACAGCGCTGTGAACAGGCAATCGATAAGCGCCTGAAAGCGTTCTGGCTGACGCAACTGGATGCCGGTAACCGCACGCATCAACATCAATGTGTTGATCGGGAAGTGCGGATTGAATGTCAGCGCCACCCCGTAGCGTTTCGCGTAGCGATCCAGATCCTCAAACATATACCGACCTTTCGCCGGGATCATTGCCGGTGATGCGTTACCGGTTGCCTTGAAGACGCCACCGAGCAGCATCGGGATGTAGATCAGCTGACTGTTCGTTTCGGCGCAAATCTTCGGCAGTTGGGTGTAGGCCAGATAGGTGGCAGGGCTGCCGAGGTCGAAATAGAACTCCACGGTTTTGGTCATTTTTGCGTCTCTGTCGTTATTGTTATGGCGGGGTATTACCAGCGTTCGTTCCAGGGGCGCAGGTCCAGCTCGAACGTCCACGCGTCCCGTGGCTGACTGTGCAGATACCAGTAGTTTTCGGCAATGTGCTCGGGATTGAGGATGCCATCCTGATCTTTGGTGGCGTACTTCTCGGGGAAGCTGTTACGAATGAAGTCGGTATCGATGGCACCATCGACCACCACATGGGCGACGTGGATGTTCATCGGCCCCAGTTCCCGCGCCATGCTTTGCGCCAGTGCGCGGATGCCGTGTTTGGCACCGGCGAAAGCGGCGAACCCGGAGGCGCCGCGAAGTCCGGCGGTGGCACCGGTAAACAGGATAGTGCCGCGTTTGCGCGTGACCATGCGTTTGGCGACTTCACGGGCATTGAGGAAACCCGAGAAACAGGCCATCTCCCAAATTTTGAAATACTTGCGCGCGGTTTCTTCAAGAATGCTGCACGGCACGTTGGCACCGATGTTGAACACGAAGGCTTCGATCGGCCCGAGACGGGTTTCGATGTCTTCAATCAGCGCGATGACGTCTTCTTCCTTGCGCGCGTCGCAAGCAAAGCCATGGGCTTCGCCGCCTTCAGCCTTGATCACGTCCACCAGTGGTTGCAATTTATCGGCGCTGCGCCGGGTGACGCAGGCGATGAATCCTTCTCTGGCAAAACGCTTGGCAATCGCTCCGCCCGTGGCATCGCCGGCGCCAACCACCAATACGACCTTCTTGTTGTTCATGGGTGAGTCCCTTTATTAAACGATCGTTAAGTGAACGAACGTTATGCTAGGATCCAGGCAACGTCAAGGCAGTCGATTCGAGGGCAAACACATGCGTTACTCCGCCAGTCACAAGCTGGAAACCCGGGAAAAGCTGTTGCAGAGCAGTGCGCTTTCGGCAAAGCGATCGGGATTTTCCACAGTAGGCGTCGATGGTTTGATGAAGGCTATCGGATTGAGCGGTGCGGCGTTCTATAGCCATTTCTCGTCGAAAGATGCGTTGTTCACCGCCATCGTCGAGCGAGAGTTGGGGCAAAGCCTTGAGCGACTGGGAGGCGAGGGCACGCAGGATCGTCAGCGACTGGAGCGCTGTCTCAAACACTATCTGAGCATGGCTCACGTAGAACAGCCTGAGGCCGGTTGCGCGTTGCCGGCGCTGGGCGCAGAAATCGCCCGATCAGATGTTCAGGTGCGCGAGCAGGCCGAGCTGTGGATTTGTCGGCTTCAGGAGCGTTGGGCACAGATACTTGAGAGCGAGACCCTGGCGTGGTCGGTGCTGTCACAATGCGTCGGGGCATTGGTGGTGGCACGTATGCTGGCCACGCCGGACGTTCAGCAAGCGGTGCTGAAGTCCAGCCATGAAGAGATCGGTCGGCAGATTGCCGGACAGCGCTGATCTATTTACAGATGACAATCATGCTGCGACTGGTGTAACCCGCAGGATTGAGACCGAACGGGTAATCGCCGGGCTCTTCCACGGCGTCACCGGATTTGGCGATGACCTTGTAGCCTTTCGGCAAGCAGGCGTTGGCGGCACTGGCGTAGCACTTGTCCCAGGAGGACGATAGCCCGGAGCAGTTGATGTGCAGCCCTTTTTTTCCGCGTTTTACCTGAGTTTCCGAAGTCGCCGCACAACCTGCAACTGCCAGTATGGCGATCAGTATCAAAATTCGTTTCATTACCGTCCTTATAGCGGCCACGAGTCTAATGCTCGGGTTTGCCTGTGTTCGCTTGCGCTGTAAGCGTTGTGAAGTCCCTGTCCGAAAAAATCCATGTCTGGCATTGGGTTACGGGTCTAAACATGGCCTAAATGCGCGCCAATTGCCAGACCTTCGTCGAAACCTCTTTCAATCAGCAGCAATTGCGGGTTTTGCAGCGCTGCCCATGGTCATGGTGGCGCCGACGGATGCCAGAATAATGCACAGGATCGCCATCCATTGTGACAGCGTGAGGAATTCATGCAGGAACAACAGGCCCGATAGGGCGCCGAAGGCCGGTTCGATACTCATCAGTGTGCCGAAAGTGCGTGCCGGCAGGCGGGTGAGGGCGACCATCTCCAATGTATAGGGCAGGGCAGTGGACAGAATGGCGACACCAATGGCAATCGGGATCAGCGAAGGGGTCAAAAGGGCTGCACCTGCATGCACGATGCCGATAGGGGCGACGAACAGTGCTGCGATCATTACCCCCAGAGCTGCGGTCGTCACGCCGTTATCGGCCCCGGCCTTCTGACCGAACAGGATGTATAGCGCCCAGCAGACACCCGCTCCCAGTGCATACCCGGCGCCTACCAGATCGATTCCCGCGCTGGTGGCGCCTGTTGGAATCAGCAACAGCAGGCCGGCAGCGGCCAGTGCTATCCAGACGAAGTCGATGGCACGGCGGGATGCGTAGATGGCTACTGCCAGCGGCCCGGTAAATTCAAGGGCAACGGCGATGCCCAGCGGCACGGTGCGCAATGACATATAGAAGAGGAAGTTCATGCCGCCCAATGCCATGCCGTAGACGATGACCGTACGCAATGATTTGGCGGTCAACCTGGCGCGCCATGGACGCAGTATCAACAGCATGATCACGCTGGCGAAGATCAGGCGCAGCGTGGTGGTTCCCTGGGCGCCAACGATAGGAAACATGCTTTTGGCCAGAGAGGCACCGGACTGGATCGACGCCATGGCTATTAATAGCAGGCCAACCGGGAACAGCATTGAGGCAAGAGAGCGTGGCTGGTCATTCATTACGTGGCATCGTCCAAGGTAAGAGCAGGGCATTATTGTAGGTGTTGGGCAATATACTGCGCATTCGCTTGAGTTACGTCTATATAGAAGAGGGTTTTTCAAATGATTGATAGAAAAGCGTAATTAACGGTTGACGGCAGATTTCAGATGTCTATAATTCGCCCCACTTCCGGCGC